>JAEXTE010000132.1 GCA_023453655.1 Pseudomonadota bacterium | reverse complement strand
GGCACAGCACGGCCGGACTGCGGTATGTGATCGCCGCCATCCTCGCCAGCTGCATCTGCGCCGAGAGGGCGCCCATCGCCGCACTGGCGCGCTGCCGCTCCAGCAGGGCCCCGAACGCGGGCAGCGTGAGCGCCGCCAGCACCGCCAGGACAGCCGTCGTCAACACGGTTTCGATCAGCGTGAACCCACGCATCCTTGCGTCCATCTCATCGCCCTCCATGGCCATGGATGACCAGCCTGAACGTAGGCGCCGCCCCGTGGCATCGGTCCGCTACGCCACCCGGGGTAGGAAAACGCCCCAACCGTCCCCATCACGGACTGCCGCTACACTGGGTTTCCCGCCCGCATCCGCCCCATGTCCCAGGCCCTGCACCCCGCCACCTTCCAGCTGGTCTCGCCCTACAAGCCGGCCGGCGACCAGCCGCAGGCCATCGAAAAGCTGGTCGAGGGCTTCGAGAGCGGTCTGGCGCGGCAGACCCTGCTGGGCGTGACCGGTTCGGGCAAGACCTACACCATCGCCAACGTCATCGAGCGGGTGCAGAAGCCCACCCTGGTGATGGCGCCGAACAAGACCTTGGCCGCCCAGCTCTACGGCGAGTTCAAGCAGTTCTTCCCGCACAACGCGGTCGAGTACTTCGTCAGCTACTACGACTACTACCAGCCCGAGGCCTACGTGCCGTCCACCGACACCTTCATCGAGAAGGACAGTTCGGTGAACGAGCATATCGAGCAGATGCGGCTGTCGGCGACCAAGGCGCTGCTGGAGCGGCGCGATGCGATCATCGTGTGCACGGTCTCGGCCATCTACGGCCTGGGCGATCCGAACGAGTACTTCCGGATGGTGCTGCACATGGTGCGGGGCGAGCGCATCGACCAGCGCGAGCTGATCCGCCGCCTGACCGAGATGCAGTACACGCGCAACGACACCGAGCTGCGCCGCGGTACGTACCGAGTGCGCGGTGAGGTGGTGGACGTGCACCCCGCCGAGTCCGACGACGAGGCGCTGCGCATCGAGCTGTTCGACGGCGAGATCGAGAAGCTGACCCAGTTCGATCCGCTCACCGGCGAGGCGCGGCGTTCGCTGGCGCGCTACACCATCTATCCCAAGTCGCACTACGTGACTACGCGCCGCACCACGCTCGAGGCGATCGAGGCGATCAAGCTCGAGCTGCCGCAGCGGCTGGAGCAGTTCTACGCCCAGAACAAGCTGGTCGAGGCGCAGCGCCTGCAGCAGCGCACCCAGTTCGACCTGGAGATGATGGCCGAGGTGGGCTACTGCACCGGCGTGGAGAACTATTCGCGCCACCTTACCGGCCGCATGCCCGGCGAGGCGCCGCCCTGCCTGTTCGACTACCTGCCGCCCGATGCGCTGCTGGTGATCGACGAATCGCACGTCACCGTCCCGCAGGTGGGCGCCATGTACAAGGGCGACCGCTCGCGCAAGGAGACCCTGGTCGAGTTCGGCTTCCGCCTGCCGTCGGCGCTGGACAACCGCCCGCTCAAGTTCGAGGAGTGGGAGCTGCGCTCGCCGCGCACCATCTTCGTGTCCGCCACGCCGGGCAAGTACGAGATCGAGAAGTCGGAGGGGCAGGTGGTGGAGCTGGTGGTGCGTCCGACCGGCCTGATCGATCCGGAAGTCGAGATCAGGCCGGTGGCCACCCAGGTCGACGACGTGCTGGGCGAGATCAACCAGCGCGTTGCGATGGGCGACCGCGTGCTGATCACCACGCTCACCAAGCGCATGGCCGAGAACCTCACCGAGTACCTCGGCGAGCACGACGTCCGCGTGCGCTACCTGCACTCGGACGTGGACACGGTCGAGCGCGTGGAGATCATCCGCGACCTGCGCCTTGGCAAGTTCGACGTGCTGGTGGGTATCAACCTGCTCCGCGAGGGACTGGACATGCCGGAGGTCTCCCTTGTGGCCATTCTCGATGCGGACAAGGAAGGCTTCCTGCGTTCCACCGGCTCGCTGATCCAGACCATCGGCCGCGCCGCGCGCAACCTGCGGGGCAAGGCGATCCTGTACGCCGACCGCGTCACCGATTCGATGAAGCGCGCGATCGAGGAGACCGACCGGCGCCGGCAGAAGCAGGTCGAGTACAACGCCGCCCATGGCATCACCCCGCAGTCGGTGGTGCGCGCGGTCATGGACATCATGGAGGGCGCCCGCGACGAACCCGCGGCCGCCCGTGCGGCCGCCGGCAAGGCCAGGCGGGTCGCCGACCAGGCGGAGGACTATGCCGCGCTGGATCCCGCCAAGCTGGCCGGCCGGCTCAAGGCGCTGGAGCAGCAGATGTACCAGCACGCCCGCGACCTGGAGTTCGAGGAGGCCGCCCGGGTCCGCGACGAGATACGCAAGATCCGGGAAGCGACCCTGGCCGGCTGAGGCGGCGCCGTCGGATCGGTGCCCGGATGGATGGCAACGCGGCCCGGTATCGGCTAGAATTCGCCTCCCGCCGCAATGGCGGGTCCCCAGCCTCCCACGGCCGGGGCGCACCGGGCCCGCCCGGTCGCGTGCAGTTTCCGGGCGGTTAGCTCAGCGGTAGAGCACTACCTTGACATGGTAGGGGTCACAGGTTCGAACCCTGTACCGCCCACCACGCGATGCGTGGATCCCCATCCTCCCTGCTTCCCGCACCAGCGGGTCCTGCTGCCTCGGGTTGCGAGCACGCGCCTCGTGACAGGCAGGCGCCCGTCATCGCGATGGCGAGGCTGCGGAGCGGCGCGCGCCCCGGGTGCGTTGCGGCCGACGGTCTCCGATCGTCACGCGAGAATGCGTGTGCGGTCGCCGCCTGTCGCCAGCATGTCGAGCCTCCTCCGGAGCCGACGCATCGTATCAATGACGGCGCGCGCGTCGGCCTCGTATCGCCGAAGCGACGCGGTCCCTCGCCGGGTTGGCGGGGGCACAGACGCTCCAGGCGCACCTGCGGCCGGCGCGAGCGCCAGCGCCCGGTCGCCGTCGGCCGTCCACCATAAAAAAGCCCCTGCCGGCTGAGGACACGGCAGGGGCTGGAGC
>JAEXTE010000359.1 GCA_023453655.1 Pseudomonadota bacterium | reverse complement strand
GGCTCCGCGGCCGGTTCCGGCTGCGGCGGGCGCGCGATGAGGTTGGACGGCGCCGCGGACGGCGCCTGGATCGGCGGCTGCGCGGGCGCGGCCACCGTCTGCGGCGTGTCGACCAGAGCGGAGTATTCGCGCACCAGCCGGCCCTGGCCCCAGTCCACCTCGACCAGGAAGGTCAGCAGCGGCTGCTCCACCGGCGCCGGGCTGGTGATGCGGATCACGGGGCGGCCCCGCGGATCCAGGGCGATGGCGAAGTCCAGCTGCGAGACCAGGCCCGAGGGTGGTTCCAGGCCGATGCGGCGGAAGGTCTCCGGCGAGGCCAGCCGCGCCTGCAGGTTCTCCAGCTCCGACGGATCGGTGGAGATGATCGGGATTTCGGCCAGCAGCGGCTCGCCGGCCCGCGACTTCACCTCGATCTGACCCAGGCCCAGGGCCATCGCGACCGGGACCTGCACCAGCAGCGCCAGCAGCAGGACGAGGCGGCATGCCAGCGTCTTCAAGAGAAGGCCCCCAGGAATCCGGATCAGGATCGGTCGAAATGACGGTCGCAACTTATTGATTGCGGTAGTCACCGTCAAGTTACCGAAGCGCCCGGGTCAAGGCGGCGGCGCTGGCGGCTCCCAGAAGACCTGTCGAAAGGAGGCCTGCGCGTCCGGGGCCCGCCATGCGTTCCCGATGAACATGGCTGCGTGCGTCGGGCTCCTGCCGCTGGCCACCTCCGGATCGCAGGCCAGCGGCAGGGCCAGCGACTCCCCATGCCTTGCCTCCGCCGCAGGCGTCCACCGTGGATCGCCCGGCTGCCGTGCCAGCAGGCCATCGCGGCCCGCGATCCAGCGTTCCCCGGCGCGCAGCGCGCCGGCCGCGCAGTCCACCTGCAGGTCCCAGACCACATACGGATGCGGCGCCCCGCGCTCCTCCAGCACCTGTACCAGCTCGATGCGGCGATGACCCTGTGCGGAACCTGCCCGGGCGCGGGCCAGCCACGCAACGCGCGCCGGCGCCTCGCCGATGCCCCCCACCAGGTACCAGCAACTGGCATCGCTGTCGCGGCACCCGGGCTCCTGCGCCAGCACCCCCCGATCCACGGGCGCCAGCACGGCCATCGCCATGGCCAGGCCCAGTTGCCATCCCGCCCTGCGTCGCATGCGGCCTCCTTCCGTCCCTGGATGATGCATCGCTCAGTACAGCGCCCGCGAAGGAGGCGCGAACGTGGTGACCGCCCCCTCCCGGATCTCGACGATCTCGCCGACCTGCACTCCCATCGCATTGTCGAACCGCTCCACGCGGGTCACCGGCCGGGCCCGGTAATGGCCCGCACCCACCCCCGCGTAGACGTACTCGTAGTGGTATTCGCCGGTCAGGGACGCCCGGTGCCCGCGGAACGGGACGATGAAACTCGACAGCACCAGGTAACGGCCGGGACGCAGCCCGTCGAACGAGAAATTGCCGTCCGCATCGGTGCGGACCCGCCCGGCATAGGTCCAGGCCTCGGGATGCAGTCGCACCTCACGCTCGATCGTTCCGTCACGGTTGTTGCGCGCGTGCCACTCCTGGACGTGGGCCGTCATCGGCAGCAGCAGCACCCACTCGTGCTCGGCCAGCGCGATCTCGCGGCCGCGGATCACCCGTTTCAGCAGGCCGCCGACGCCCTCGCGGTTGTTGACGCCCATGACGCCGCGCAGCGCGCCGCCGCCCAGCGCCATCGCCTGCTCGAGTTCGGTGCGATCGAAGTGGCCGGCGACCGGCAGCCGGCCAACGCGGTCGCGCGCGGGCGGCCCGTCATCCCGCGGGCCGGCCATCGGACCGGACATCGGACCCAGCGCGCATGTCGCGAACGCGATCCAGGCGCACAGCTTCCATGCGTGCATCGGCCACTCCCTGGCTGTGACCGGGCCAGTGTTCCACCGCAGGCCCGGGCCGGTCAACGGCGACGCCTGGCGGTCAGCCCTCGGCCGCGACCAGTTCGGCCAGCTGGACCGCGTTGAGGGCGGCGCCCTTGCGGATGTTGTCCGAGACGATCCAGAGGTTGAGGCCGCGCGGATGCGACAGGTCCTCGCGGATGCGGCCCACGTACACCGCATCCTTGCCCGAGGCGTGGGTCACCGGGGTGGGATAACCGCCGGGCCGGCGTTCGTCCACCACCTCGACGCCGGGCGAGGCGGCAAGCAGCTCGCGTGCAGCCTCGGGCGTCACCTTCTCGCGCGTCTCGATCGCCACGGCCTCCGAGTGGCCGTAGAACACCGGCACCCGCACCGCGGTGGGGTTCACCTGGATCGATTCGTCGCCGAGGATCTTGCGCGTCTCCCAGACCAGCTTCATCTCCTCCTTGGTGAAGCCGTTGTCCAGGAAGCTGTCGATGTGCGGGATCAGGTTGAACGCGATCTGGACCGGAAACTTGTCCGTCTCGACGTCCTTGAAGCCGAGCAGCTGCGCGGTCTGCTTGCCCAGCTCCTCCATCGCCGTGCGGCCGGCACCCGAAACCGACTGGTAGGTGGCCACGTTGATGCGCTCGATCCCGTACTTGCGGTGCAGCGGCGCCAGCGCGACCAGCATCTGCATGGTCGAGCAGTTGGGGTTGGCGATGATCCCGCGCGGGCGGTTCTTCGCCTGTTCCGGATTGACCTCGGATACCACCAGCGGGACGTCGTCCTCGTAGCGGAAGGCCGAGGAGTTGTCGATCACCACCGCGCCGGCGGCGGCGAACTTCGGTGCGTACTCCTTCGAGGTGGCGCCGCCCGCGGAGAACAGGGCGATGTCGATGCCGGCGGGGTCGAAGCTGGCGAGGTCCTGGACCACGTGGTCCTCGCCGGCGAACTCGACGGTGCTGCCGGCCGAGCGCTCGGAGGCCAGCGGGACCAGCTTGCCGACCGGGAAATCGCGCTCGGCGAGGATCGAGAGCATGACTTCACCGACGGCGCCGGTGGCGCCGACGACGGCGACGTTGAAACGACGGTTCTGCGGGGTGTTCATTTCAGGAAGGTCCGGGGAATGCGGGAATGGAGATGGCGTGGGGCCGCGCGCGGCGCGCGCACTCGCTGTGTTCGGGGGAACCCGCGCAGGATGACCGGCGACGGCTCCCCTACCGTTTGGCGGTCGCTTTGCCGGTGATCGGGGTCGGCGGGTCGCCGGCGCGGGGGCCACGGCCCAGCGCGGCGATGAGGTTGTCCACGGCCAGCGTGGCCATCGCCCGACGCGTCGCCCGGCTGGCGCTGCCCACGTGCGGGGTCAGTACCACATTGCGCAGCGCCAGCAGTCGCGGATTGACCGCCGGCTCGCCCTCGAACACGTCCAGCCCCGCGGACGCCAGGCGGCCCGCGGCGAGTGCGTCGGCCAGCGCGTCCTCGTCCACCAGTCCACCGCGCGCGATATTGGTCAGCGTCGCGGTCGGCTTCATCTTCGCGAGGGCGGCGGCGTCGATCACGTGGCGGGTCTGCGGCGAATACGGCAGGACCAGCACCAGGTGGTCCGATTCGCGCAGCAGTGTATCCATGTCCACCAGCGTCGCACGACAGTTGCTTTCGATACCGCCCGGCAGGCGGCTGCGGTTGTGGTAGAGCACGCGCATGCCGAAGCCGTGCGCGCCGCGTCGGGCGATGCCCTGCCCGATCCGGCCCATGCCGAGGATGCCCAGGGTGCTGCCATGCACGTCCTGGCCCAGCAGGGTGTCGAACGACCACTGCGTCCACTCGCCCGCGCGCAGCCAGCGCTCGCCCTCGGTGATCCGCCGCGCCGTCGCCATCAGCAGGGCGAAGCCCAGGTCCGCGGTGGTCTCGGTGAGCACGTCGGGCGTGTTGGTGGCGACGATGCCGCGCGCGTGCAGCGCATCGACGTCGAGGTTGTTGTAGCCCACGCCGACGTTGGCGACCGCGCGCAGGCGCGGCGCGTCGGCGATCTCGTCCGCGCCGATGCGCTCGTTGAGCGTGACCAGGGCGCCGTCGGCCTCGCGCAGCCGGGCCGCGATCGCCGCCTGCGGCCACGCGGTCACCTCGCGCGCGGCGTCGACCCTGAAGTGTTCGTCGAGCCGCGCGACGATGTCGTCGAACAGCGGCTGCGACACCCAGACGCGCGGGCGCGCTTCAGCCATCAACGCGGCCGGGAATGCGATGCGGCACCTCGCCCACGTCGCCGCACTGGGCGCGATGGCGCAGCGCCTGGTCGATCAGCACCAGGGCCAGCATGGCCTCGCAGATCGGGGTGGCGCGAATGCCGACGCAGGGATCGTGGCGGCCGGTGGTGACGATGTCGACCACGTTGCCGTCCACGTCCACGCCTTCCACCGGCAGGCGCAGGCTGGAGGTCGGCTTGAACGCCACCGAGACCACCACCTGCTGGCCGGTGCTGATGCCGCCCAGCACACCGCCGGCATGGTTGGACAGGAACCCGCCTGGCGTCATCACGTCGCGGTGCTGCGTGCCCTTCTGCGCCACGCTGGCGAAACCGTCGCCGATCTCCACGCCCTTGACCGCGTTGATCGACATCATCGCCGCGGCCAGTTCGCCGTCGAGCTTGCCGTACAGGGGCTCGCCCCAGCCCGGCGGCACGACGTCGGCCACCACGGTCACGCGCGCGCCGCCCGAATCGCCGGCCTTGCGCAGCGCGTCCATGTAGGTTTCCAGCTCGGGCACCTGCGCGGCATCGGGCCAGAAGAACGGATTGTCCTCGACCACGGCCCAGTCGTGGCTGCGCGGCAGCACGTCGCCGATCTGCGCCATGTGGCCGCGCACCTGCACGCCGCGCCCGGCCAGCCACTTCTTGGCGATGACTGCGGCGGCCACGCGCATCGTGGTCTCGCGCGCGGACGAGCGCCCGCCGCCGCGCGGATCGCGGATGCCGTACTTCTGCCAGTAGGCGTAATCGGCGTGGCCGGGCCGGAACTGGCGCGCGATGGCGCTGTAGTCCTTGCTGCGCTGGTCGGTGTTGCGCACCAGCAGCGCGATGGGCGTGCCGGTCGTGACGCCTTCATACACGCCGCTCAGGATCTCGACCTCGTCGGCCTCGCGCCGCGCCGAGGTGTGGCGGGTCTTGCCGGTGGCGCGGCGCGCCAGGTCGTGCGCAAACTCCTCCGGCGCGATCGCGATGCCCGGCGGACAGCCGTCGATCACGCAGCCGATCGCCGGGCCGTGCGATTCGCCGAAGGTGGTGACGCGGAACAGGTGGCCGAACGTGTTCAAGTGCGCAGAGCCTCGCTTGCCTCGGGGGGCGGGCTGGCGGCGTCGCGGCCCGCGCGCCGTGCTGC
>JAEXTE010000082.1 GCA_023453655.1 Pseudomonadota bacterium | reverse complement strand
GCCGCCGCCTGTCCCGCGTACCGTCGCCGCAGCGCGCCTCTCCTCGCACTGCCGCGCCGGGTACGGCGACGCAACGCTTGTACGGGCTCGTGACAACGTTGTCAAACTTTTCCACGGAAACGACCGGAGGTCCTTCCCGGGCGCCTGGATCGGGGGCGATTCCGATGCGCTGCAACATGCCCGCGCGGGTGCCCCAGGCGGGGCGCTTGGCAGCCGCGCGGCACGTCGCTAACCTCCGCGCTCTTTTCCTGCGCGCCCGCCCATGTCCCTGCCCACCACGTCCACTCCCAGCCTGCGTCCCCTTGCCTGGGTGATCTTCGGTTCGCGATGGCTGCAGCTGCCCCTGTACCTGGGCCTGATCGTCGCGCAGTGCGTGTACGTGTTCCTCTTCATCAAGGAGCTCATGCACCTGGTGCAGGACGCGAACTCGCTGACCGAGCAGGGGATCATGCTGCTGGTGCTGGGGCTGATCGACGTGGTGATGATCTCCAACCTGCTGGTGATGGTGATCGTCGGTGGCTACGAGACCTTCGTGTCGCGGCTCGGGCTGCAGGGCCATCCAGACCAGCCGGAATGGTTGAGCCACGTCAACGCCAGCGTGCTGAAAGTGAAGCTGGCGATGGCGATCATCGGCATCTCCTCGATCCACCTGCTCAAGACTTTCATCGCCGCCGGCGAAGTGGGCGGCCCGCTGTGCGGGTCGGGCGAGTACATCGACGCGCTCGCCGCCCATGCGCGGGCGGTCGCGGACGGACTGACGCTGGCCGCGCCCGCCTGCACCAGGGTGACCGCGGCCGGCGTCATGTGGCAGTCCATCATCCACGGCGCCTTCATCCTCTCGGCCATCGGCATCGCCTACACCGACAAGCTGATGACCGGCAGCAGCACCAAGCGCGAGCACGCGGCGCACTGAGCCCGCTGCTCACTGACAGGGCAGGCGCGGTCCGCCTGCCGGGGCGTCCACCGGGCTTGCCCCGCGGGACATACGAGGGCGCATGGTGCGCCGTGCCGCGAAAACCCCGCGCAGTCGGCGTCTTTGCGCGACCGTTGCCCGGGTAACGACTGCGCTGTCATGCGGTGCACAGGACATTGCTGCACCGCAAAGTGACACCCCGCGTAACGCCGTGTTATCAAATCGCCGCGCACATGTTAGCGCTAACAATAATAACAACCGTAACGGCATGGAAGCTGGAAGCCTCGTGCAACACGCGGCGGGTGTCCCGAACCGGGACGCGGGTCGCAAGGCGGGGCGTTGGGAATGAAGAGGGTCTGTTGGAAAGCGTGCCGCGCTTGCGGGGCACGCGGCCCGGAGGAAGGGCGCAACGTCGCAACACCTACTGAATTCATGATCAACGGGGAGGGCAGTCGAATGAAGGTGAATCGAACCTGGAATTTCGGCACTGGCGTGGCCGCCCGGCCGCGGCGTGCGGCGACGCGCTTTTCTTCGCTCTAAAACAGTGCTGAGGACATATCCATGAACAACAAGAAGTTGAGGGGATTGAAGTCGAAGGCCATGTTCACCTTCGTGGGTGGCGTGCTCGTCATCAATCCCGTATTCGCGCAGGACCCGGCACAGAACGAGCCGGTGGCCCAGCAGACCCAGGCCGCTGCCCAGGACGCCTCCACGCTCGACACGATCGTGGTGACCGGCCTGCGCAACAGCCTCGAGAATTCGATGGGGATCAAGCGCGACACCTCGGGTGTCGTCGACGCGATCAGCGCCGAGGACATCGGCAAGTTCCCCGACACCAACCTGGCCGAATCGCTGCAGCGCATCACCGGCATCTCGATCGAGCGCCGCAACGGCGAAGGCGCGCAGATCACCGCGCGTGGCTTCGGTCCGGGCTACAACATGGTGACGCTCAACGGGCGCCAGATCCCGGGCGCGGACGCGTTCGGCAACGGTGACGCCGTCACCGGCGGTACGGGCGCGGGCACCCGCGGCTTCAACTTCGCGCAGCTGGCGTCCGAGGCGGTCAGCGGCATCACGGTCTACAAGACCGGCCGCGCCGATGTGCCGAGCGGCGGCATGGGCGCCACGGTCGACATCCTGACCAGCCGTCCGTTGAACCTGCCTGCGGGGCTGACGTTCAACGCCGGTCTCAAGGCGGGCTCCGACCAGTCCCAGGTCCTCGGCGACAGCATCACGCCGGAGCTTTCCTCGATCATCAGCTTCGCCAGCGCCGACAAGCGCTGGGGCGCCAGCCTCAGCACCAGCTTCCAGCAGCGCAAGGGCGGTGAGATCCAGGCGACCGAGAACGAATGGCGCGTCCAGCGCTGGACCGGCGCTCCGTCGGGCTGGGGCAACCGGGTCGAGGTCGTGAACGCGCCGGCGGAAGGCTCGCTCTACGCGATGCCGGCCGACCTGCGCTATGCATTCTCTGATTTCGAGCGCCAGCGCATCAACGCCCAGGGCGTGCTGCAGTTCGCCCCGACCGACGCGGTCACCCTGACCCTCGACTACACCCACTCGACCAACGAGATCGCCGAGAACCGCGGCGAAATGACCCAGTGGCTGCAGCAGGGGCCGTTCACGCGGATCGAGTTCGACACGAACGGTCCGGTCGCTACGCCGACCTACATCCGCGAGATCGTGGAAACCAAGGACTTCGGCTACGAGCAGCAGCGCCAGGAGCAGAAGTACAAGCTCGACTCGATCGGCTTCAACGCCGTCTGGCAGGCGACCGACCGCCTGAGCTTCGAGTTCGACGCGCATCGCACCGAGAACAAGAGCCTGCCCAACGATCCCATCACGGGTGCCAGCTCGACCGCCTTCTCCTTCGCCGGCACCAGCGCCTGCCAGTCCGCGGGCGGCCCGTACTGCGGCGGCAACTGGGCGCAGGAGTACTGGTTCAACACCGGGCTGCCGATCATGGCCCGGACCTGGTACCCGGCTTCGCCCAACTCGGACGACGCGTTCAACAACGTCAACGGGGTGGTCAATCCGGAGTTCCCGCCTGAGCAGGTGGGTACCCAGATCCAGCGCATCTGGTACTCGCGCCAGGACAGCAAGATCGAACAGGGCCGGATCGACGGCGCGTTCGACTTCGACAACGGCCGCCTGTCGTTCGGCGTCGATTCGTCCAAGGTGACGATGCGCCGGCTGACCTCGAACGACAACCAGCAGGTGCTGGGCAACTGGAGCGTCAACAACGTCGGCGAGGAGCCGGGCTTCCAGGACCTGATCCGTCCGATCAACATCGCGGGCCTGTTCGACGACTTCAGCACCAACGGCGCGCCGCAGAACGCATGGTGGGGCAATGCCAGCCAGCTGGCGCAGTGGGCCACCGGCTTCTACGGCACTCCGTCGAACTTCAACGGCCAGTACAACAACGACAACACGATCGAGGAGAAGACCAGCGCCGCCTACGTGCAGTACGAGTTCGACGGTGAGCTCGGCGCGATGCCGTTCAATCTCGTGCTGGGCGCGCGCTACGAGCAGACCGATCTCAGGTCGGTTTCCTCGCTCCAGGTTCCGCAGTCGATCAACTGGAACGGCGACAACGATTTCGCGATCACGCCGTCGGCGGAACAGCAGCCGTTCGCGGAGGAGGCCGAGTACAGCTACTGGCTGCCCAACCTCGATTTCAGCCTGGACTTCACCAGTTCGCTGAAGGGGCGTGTGTCGCTCAGCCAGACGATCGCGCGCGCGCCGTACGGCAACCTCTACTCCGGCCCGACCGCGAACGCTCCCAACGGTTCGGTGCTGCTTGGCTTCCGTGCGGGCGGCAACGCGCAGAACCCCCGCCTGCTGCCGCTGGAATCGGACAACATCGACGTGGCGCTGGAGTGGTACTTCGCTCCGGCCAGCTATATCTCGTTGACGTACTTCGACAAGCGGGTCAACAACTTCATCGGCAACAGCCAGGTGCAGGAGAACCTGTATGGCCTGCGCGATCCCACTGGAGGACCGGACGCCCAGGCCGCGCTCGCCTTCCTGAACAGCCCGGAGTGCGATGCGCAGATCGCGGCTAACGGCGGCGGTGGCGTGAACGCATGCCTCGCCAACCCGGTAGCGCTGTTCACCGCCGTGGCGCTGCTGCGCAACGCCGATGTTACCGGCGGCCTCGGGGCCTACACCGGTACCCAAGCCCAGTTCGAGGCGATGGAGCAGCTGGTCCGCCAGCCTGGCCGGGCGATCATCGGCGAGCCGGACGACCCGCTGTACATGTTCAACGTCAACCGTCCGCTCAACCAGCAGAAGGCCAACATCGACGGCTTCGAGCTGGGCAGCCAGTACTTCTTCGGCGACAGCGGGTTCGGCATCCAGGCCAACTACACCAAGGTCAATGGTGACGTGGGCATCGACGATGGTGCGGCGCCTGGCGTCAACCAGTTCGCGCTGACCGGCCTGAGCGATACCGCCAACGTCGTGTTCATGTACGAAAATTTCGGCTGGACCGCTCGACTCGCCTGGAACTGGCGCGACGAGTACCTGATCTCGGCGAACAACCAGGCCGCGACCAACCCGTTCTACGTCGAGGAGTACCAGCAGTGGGACCTGAGCGTCACCAAGCAGCTGGATGACAACTGGACGGTGGGCTTCGAAGCGATCAACCTGACGGGCGAGGATGTCCGCTGGCGCTCGCGCAACGAGCTGCAGATGGTCCGTCTGCTCGACCAGAGCCCGCGCTACATGGCGGCGATCCGCTACACCTTCTGACGCCGAACCTCTCCAAGGCCCAGAGGGTGTGAACGGTGGGGCCGTTGCCTGGTGCAACGGCCCCTTTTTTTGCTTGCGACGCGTCTCGATTTCCGGGCGCGGCGGGGGCATGATTGGCACGAGGGCCGTGTGTCGGTGCGGCCGCATCCATCAAGCGGCGCGGCGCGAGGGCGCGGCGCTCCCGGAGCTGAAATGTCGCAGTACCAGTTGCTCGATAACCTGACCCACAAGGATTTGCGGGTCCTGACCCACTTCGGCACCGATCTCGGCGATCCCACCGGGCTGGTCCCGGTCTGGCCGACCGAGTTCGCCGAGGTGCAGCGCGAGTACCCGATCTTCTTCCGCAAGGACGAGGAGGGCGTTTTCCAGGCAGTGGCCCTGCTCGGCTTCGACGGGGGCGAGAACCTCTACATCGAGGGCGAGCGCTGGAACGCCACCTACCTGCCCGGCGCCATTGCCCGCGGCCCGTTCCTCATCGGCTTCCAGGAGGAGCGGGTTGGCGGCGAGTTGCGTCGCGAGCCGGTCATCCACGTCGATCTCCAGCACCCGCGCGTGTCGCGCGACGGCAGCGGCGCGCCGGTATTCCTGCCCAAGGGCGGCCCCAGCCCCTATCTCGACCACGTGATTACCGTGCTTCGCGGCATCAACGACGGCACCGGCGCGGCCACCGCCATGTATGCCGAACTCGACGCACTCGGCCTGTTCCAGTCCACCGAACTCGAAGTGCAGTTCGACGACGAGCACGGCGCGCGCCTGACCGGCCTGTACGCGATCGACCGAGAGCGCCTGGCTGCACTCGACTCCGAGCAACTGCACCGGCTGCACCGCTCCGGGCTGCTCGAGGGGATCTACCTGGTGCTGTCTTCGCTGTACAACATGCGGCGCCTGATCGCGGAGAAGCAGCGACGTCTGCGCGCCGAAGCTGGACCGGCGCAGACCGCCTGAGGATGGACGCTGCCCCCGACAGCGTGCGCACGATCCACGGCTGCAGGCCGGACGCGCTGCCGCTGCCGGAACTGTTGGCCGGCGGCGAGCCCGTGCTGCTTCGGGGATTGGTGCACGACTGGAGCCTGGTCGGGGCGGGTCGCGAATCGCCCAGGGCGGCCATCGATCACCTGCTGGCGCACTACAACGGCCGCCCGCTGCCCTATTCGTGGGGACCTCCGGAGACCGCGGGGCGGCCGTTCTACAACGCCGGCTACACGCAGCTCAATACCGAGGCGCGGCGGGGCCAGCTCGACCAGGTGCTGGAGGAGATCCACGCGCACCTGGCCGACGCCCGGCCGCCGACCCACTACGTGGCCTCTGTGCCGGTCGATAGCGTCCTGCCGGGCTTGCGCGCGGCGAACGATCTGGATTTCGGCTCGCATGGCATCGAGGCGCCGCCGGCGATCTGGATCGGCAACCGCACCACGGCGTCCTGCCACTACGACGCGCCGGACAACATCGCCTGCTGCGCGGTCGGCCGGCGTCGGTTCACGCTGTTCCCGCCGGACCAGATCCACAACCTGTACCCCGGGCCGCTCGAACCCACGCCCGGCGGGCAGGCGGTGAGCCTGGTGGACTTCGACGCGCCCGACTTCGAACGCTTCCCGCGGTTCCGCGACGCGCTCGCGCATGCACGGAGCGTCGAGCTCGAGCCTGGCGATGCGATCTACATCCCCAGCATGTGGTGGCACCACGTGCAGGGGCTGGAACCGTTCAACATCCTGGTCAACTACTGGTGGAACAGCGTGCCGGCCTGGATTCCCACGCCCATGCACGCGCTGCACCACGCGATATGGTCGATCCGGGACAGGCCCGAGCGCGAGAAGCAGGCCTGGCGCGAGGTGTTCGAGTACTACGTATTCGGCCCGGCCGGACGCGCGGGGGAGCACCTGCCAGGGGAGGCGCGCGGCGTGCTGGCGCCGTTCGACGAGGCAGCGGCCCGGCGAATGCGCGCCTGGCTCATCGCGCGGCTCAACCGGTGACCGACGTGCCGGGAGGGCGCATGGGCGCAGCGAGGGTGCGCAAAGTCGTCATCGTGGGGGGCGGAACTGCGGGCTGGATGGCCGCCGCGGTGCTCTCGCACCAGTTCCGCGATCTGCTCGAGATCACTCTGGTGGAATCGGAACAGATCGGAACGATCGGGGTGGGGGAGTCCACCATCCCGCCGATCAGGCGCCTGCATCAGTTGCTGCAGATCGACGAACGCGAGTTCATGCAGGCCACCTCGGCCAGCTTCAAGCTCTCGATCTCCTTCGAGGACTGGCTGCGTCCGGGGCGGCAATTCTTCCATCCTTTCGGCTACACCGGAATCGGGACCTGGGCGTGCGAGTTCCACCAGTTCTGGCTGGCCGCGCAAAGCCGGGGCGTGCAGGCCCCACTGGCGGACTTCTGCATGGAGGCGGTGGCCTCCCGCGAGCGGCGTTTCCTGATCGGCGCCCAGCAGGACGCCAGCGCCGGCGCGTGGTCTACGCGGATCGCGCCCGTGTCCGCGCCGCCCGGCCGCGCTGCACTTACCTACGCCTACCACCTGGACGCCGGGCTTTACGCGCGATTCCTGCGGCGTTTCGCCGAAGGCCACGGGCTGCGGCGCATCGAGGGACGGGTCGGCGAGGTGGTCCTCCACCCGGAGTCGGGATGGGTACAATCGCTGCTGCTCGACGACGGTCGCCGCATCGACGGCGACCTGTTCATCGACTGCAGCGGTTTCCGTGGACTGCTGATCGAACAGGCCCTGCAGACCGGTTACGAGGATTGGACGCACTGGCTGCCCTGCGATCGCGCGGTGGCGCTGCAGACCCGGCTGGAAGGCCCCGCGGTTCCGTACACGCGCGCGATCGCCCACGAGGCAGGATGGCGCTGGCAGATCCCGCTCCAACACCGCATCGGCAATGGCTGGGTGTACTCCAGCCGACACATGTCCGACGACGAAGCGCGCCGCCGCCTGCTGCGGGAAGCCAGCGGGACGCCGATCCGCGATCCCGTGGTTGTGCCCTTCACCACCGGCCGCCGGCGCCTTGCGTGGAACCGGAACGTGGTGGCGATGGGGCTGTCGAGCGGATTCGTCGAGCCACTCGAGTCCACCAGCATCCACATGGTGGCCTCCGCCGCGGTGCGCCTGGTGCAGATGTTCCCGATGGAGGGCATCGTCCCGGAGATGGTCGCGCGCTACAACGCCATCAGCTGCCATGAAATGGAAGACGTGCGGGACTTCATCATCCTGCATTACCACGCCACCGCGCGCGACGAGGGGCTGTGGCGGGAGTGTCGCGAGATGGCCATTCCCGACTCGCTGGTCGAGCGCATTGCTCTGTTCCGGGAACGCGCGTACGTCTGGCAGGACGAGGACGACCTGTTCCGCACCGACTCCTGGCTGCACGTGATGCTCGGGCAGGGCATCGTGCCGCGCCAGTTCCATCCATTGGCGCTCGCGCTGCCCGAGGCCGAGATGCGGCGCCTGTTCGAGACCGTGCGCAATCCGATTCGCGCGGCGGTACAGGCGATGCCATCGCATTCGGAGTTCGTCCGGCACTATTGCCCGGCGGACGCCTCGATCTGGGCGCCATTGGAGTCGCGCGGCTTGCCGGCGGGTAGTGGGGTCGCGCCGGGTTGTACGACAGCAGGGAAACACTGACATGGGGGCGACGGAGTTGGACGAAGCGAAGCGCGGGATCCGAAGGGTAGTCATTGCAGGCGGCGGCACGGCGGGCTGGGGGGCGGCGTGCGCGTGGACGCACCAGTTTCGCGAGCTGCTCCAGGTCACCCTTGTCGAGTCCGAACAGATCGGCACAGTCGGCGTGGGCGAATCGACCATCCCCACCATCACCACCTTCCATCGGCTACTCGGCATCGACGAGCGCGAGTTCATGAGCTCGGTGGCGGCGAGCTTCAAGCTGTCGATCTCGTTCGAGAACTGGCTGCGCCCGGGCCAGCGGTACTTCCATCCCTTCGGCCTCACTGGCTTGGGAACATGGGCCTGCGAGTTCCACCACTTCTGGCTCGAGAGTCTGCGCCGCGGCATGCGCTCGGAGCTCGGAGATTTTTGCCTGGAAACGGTGGCCTCGCGGCTGGACCGGTTCTCGCTGCCGGGACACCAGAAGGCGGATGCGCAGCAATGGTCGACGCGCTGGGACAGGCGGGCGATGGCGCCCGAGCGGCTTGAGGTCAACTACGCCTACCATTTCGACGCCGGCCTGTACGCTGCCTACATGCGCGAGCGCGCCGAGCGCCAGGGGCTGATGCGGGTGGAGGGCAAGATCCGGCAGGTCCGCCAGAACCCGGACACCGGCTTCGTCGAAGCGTTGGTGCTGGAGGACGGCACGGTGCTGGAGGGCGACCTGTTCATCGACTGCACCGGCGGGCGGGCCGTGCTCAGCGAACAGGCGCTGGGCACCGGTTACGAGGACTGGAACCAATGGTTGCCGAGCAACCGCGCCGTAGCGCTGCAGACCGAAGCCGACGGCCCGGCGGTACCTTACACCCGGGCCATTGCGCACGAGGCGGGCTGGCACTGGAAGATCGCGCTTCAGCACCGGATCGGCTGCGGAATCGTGTTCTCCGACGCGCACATGTCCGATGACGAGGCCACGGCGAAGCTGCTGGCGGCCAACCCGGCCAAGCCATTGCGCGAGCCGTGGATCATTCCGTTCCGTACCGGCCGCCGGCGCAAGGCCTGGAACAAGAACGTGATCGCGCTCGGACTGGCCAGCGGCTTCATCGAGCCGCTGGAGTCCACGAGTATCCACCTTACGCTCAGCGGAGTGGCGAGGCTGTTGAAGCTGTTTCCGGCCGAAGGCATCGACGAGTCGATGGTGCAACGCTACAACGAGGTCAGCCGCGCGGAGATGGAGCATGTGCGCGACTTCATCATCCTGCACTACCATCTCAACCAGCGCGACGAGCCCATGTGGCAACAGGTCCGGCACATGGAACTGCCGCCGAACCTCGCCCACCGCATCCAGATGTTCCGCGACCGGGCCCACGCGCTGCAAGGCGAGGACGACCTGTTCCGGCTCGATTCCTGGACGCACTGCATGCTGGGCCAGGGAGTCGTGCCGAAATCACATCATCCGCTGACCCGCGCGCTGCCCGACGACGCCATGCAGCGGTTGTTCGACGGCATCCGCCAGCCGATCGAACGTGCCGTGGCCGCGATGCCCAGCCACCAGCAGTTCCTGGACAGCTACTGCAAGGCGCCTCCCTCTGCTTGGGAGACGATGTACGAGCGGGCCCGGGCGCACGCGCGGATCACGGGCAGGATCGCAGGCACCGGCGGCGACCTGGCCACCTGATGACACGATGCTGATCCAACCGCATCCCGGCTTGCGGCTGCAAGCGCGTCGCATCGGCGCCGAAGGCGCGCCGCTGCTGGTCATCGACCAGGCGGTCGCCGATCCGGACCGCCTGGTGCGCAAGGCCGCGCGCGGACATTTCACGCCGCAGGGCGCGATGTTTCCCGGCCTGCGGATCCGCGCGCCGCTGTCGTACGAGGTGTTCCTCGAGCGGCTGCTGCGACCGTTGCTGGAACCGCATTTCGGCCTGCCCGCGCGCGGCAGACTGACCTTCCCGATGTGCCATTACTCGCTGGTGACCACGCCACCGGAGCAGCTCGACCCCCTGCAGCGGGTGCCGCACGTGGATTCGGTGCAGTCCAATGGCCTGGCCACGGTGCATTACCTGTTCCGCGGCGACTGGGGCGGCACCGCCTTCTACCGCCATCGCGGTACCGGCTTCGAAGTGGTCGACGATTCCCGCGGCGAAGCCTACTTCGCGCGCCTGCAGGACGAGGTTGCGCGCGAGGACGCCACCGGGCCGGGCTATATCAACGGCGACTCGCCGCTGTTCGAGCGGGTCGACAGCGTGGACGGGGTGTACAACCGGCTGGTGTTGTACCGCCGCAATTCCCTGCACTCGGGCAATATCGACAGCGCCCGGGTGCCGCCGGCGGACGCGCTCGCCGGTCGGCTGTCGATCAACAGCTTTATCGACGTGTTCGAGCGCGCGGCCTGAACGGGGCGGGCGTCGGCGCGCGGCGCTGAACCGGCTTGCGACCGCCGTCGCGCCGCGTATCCGGCCCTGCGACGGGGGCTCGCCTACAATAGGCGCATGGATGTTTCCCACCTGCTCGATGGGCTCAACCCGGCCCAGCGCGAGGCCGTGTCCGCGCCGCCCGGCCATTACCTGGTCCTGGCGGGCGCCGGCAGCGGCAAGACCCGCGTCCTGACCCACCGCATCGCCTGGCTGCACGAGGTGGTGGGCGTGCCCGTGCACGGCATTTTCGCCGTCACCTTCACCAACAAGGCCGCCGCCGAGATGCGCCACCGCATCGACGCCCAGCTGCGCCACGGCGCGCGCGGGCTCTGGATCGGCACCTTCCACGGGCTGGCCCATCGCCTGCTGCGCCTGCACTGGCACGACGCGAAGCTGCCCGAAGGCTTCCAGATCCTCGACAGCGACGACCAGCTGCGGCTGGTCAAGCGGGTGGTCCAGCAGCT
>JAEXTE010000105.1 GCA_023453655.1 Pseudomonadota bacterium | reverse complement strand
AGCCACGTCTCCTTCCGTGGCCCATCTCCCTCCCCCGCTCGCGGGGGAGGGCCGGGCTGGGGGCCTGTCCGAAGCCGCGTATCCCTCAGTTGCCCATTTCTCTCCCCCGCCTGAGGGCGAAGGCCGGGGTAGGGACCTGTCCGAAGCCCCAGCCCCCGGCCTCGAACCCGAAGCCGACGCCTCCGTGACCTCTGCGCCGGGTGTCGTCCTCGCCATCCTCACCGCCGACTGCCTGCCGGTGGTGTTCGCCGCCCGCGACGGCAGCGAACTGGCGGTCGCCCACGCCGGCTGGCCGGGGCTGTCCAAGGGCATGCTCGAGGCCACGCTGGCCGCCATGCGCACGCCGCCACGCGAACTCGTCGCCTGGATCGGCCCGTGCGCCGGCCCCGCGCGTTACGAGGTGGGGCGCAACGTCTTCGATGCCTTCGTCGGGTCCGACCCGGGCGCGTCCGCCGCATTCTCGCCCGTGCGCGAGGGCCACTGGCTGGCCGACCTGCCCGCGCTGGCGCGCCGCCGGCTCGCCGCCGCCGGCATGCGCGTGGCCGACATCCACGGCGGCGACCTGTGCACGATCTCCTCGCCCGACCGATTCTTCTCCCACCGCCGCGACGGCCGCAGCGGACGGATCGCGACGCTGGCCTGGATCGCGCCGGGCGGCTGATTCCCGCGGCCGCGCGGAGCGCTCCGCGGGCGTGCGCGCGCCTTGATCAGCGCCGAGCGCGCGCCGCCCAGCCGCGTCGCGCTGGGCACAGCCGCTCCCCCAAGACCCGTCGAAAGGGCCGACAGGCGGCAGCCGCACCGGTCCCGCACCGGCCGCCCATCTGCTTATTCCCAACGGTTATTTCGAGCGCCCCTCGTCGTTCGCCGACAGTATTCTGGTGCAGATGGACCCGCATCCCGGCGCGCACGGCGGCGCCGGGCCGATGTCGTGCGCTGCCGCCAGGGGCGCGCGATGCCTTCCGTTTCCACGTTGCCAGGATCCCACGATGACCGCCTTGCCCCCGCATTTCCCCCGTCGCCCCCTGCGCCGCAGCCTGCTGGCCCTCGCGCTGGCCGTCCCGATGGCCGCGTCCGCACAGCAGGAGGACGCCGGCCGCGAGGCGGTCACCCTGGACGCGCTGGAGGTCACCGCGCAGCGCAGGGTCGAGAACATCCAGGACGTGCCGATCTCGATCAGCACGCTCTCCGGCGAGAAGCTCGGCGTGCTGGCCTCGGGTGCGGGCGACGTGCGCTTCCTGTCCGGGCGCGTGCCCAGCCTCAACATCGAGTCCTCGTTCGGCCGCGCCTTCCCGCGCTTCTACATCCGCGGGCTGGGCAATACCGACTTCGACCTCAACGCCTCGCAGCCGGTGTCGCTGGTCTACGACGACGTGGTCCAGGAAAACCCGATCCTCAAGGGCTTCCCGGTGTTCGACCTCGAACGCGTCGAAGTGCTGCGCGGCCCGCAGGGCACGCTGTTCGGCCGCAACAGTCCGGCGGGCGTGGTGAAGTTCGAGTCCGCGAAACCGTCGCAGGAGGCGGGCGGCTACACGCGCATCGCCGCCGGCACGGACGGCCTGTGGAACGTGGAAGGCGCCTGGGGCGGCCCGCTCACCGATCGCTGGTCGGCGCGCGTGTCGGCGCTGTACCAGCGCCGCGAGGATTCGGTGGACAACACCCATCCGGGCGCGGCCAACGACGGCCTGGAAGGCTTCGACGAATCCGCCGCGCGCGTGCAGTTCCTGTACGAGGGCGAGGACTTCGAGGCGCTGCTGAACCTGCACGGCCGCCACCTCAACGGCACCGCGCGCGTGTTCCGCGCCAACATCATCCAGCCCGGCACGAACGACCTGGTGCCGGGCTTCGACCGCGACCGGGTCGCCATCGACGGGCAGAACTTCTCCGAGCTCGACAGCCAGGGCGGCAGCGCGCGCCTGCGCTGGGACCTGGGGGACTACAACCTGTATTCGATCACCGGCTACGAGACGGTGGAGACGATCAACCGCGGCGACATCGACGGCGGCTACGGCGCCGTATTCCTGCCGCCGGAGCTGACCGGACCGGGCATCATCCCCTTCGCTTCGGAGTCGGCCGACGGGCTGCCCGACCACCGCCAGATCACCCAGGAATTCCGCATCGAATCCGACTACGGCCAGCGCTTCGAATGGCAGGCCGGCCTGTTCTGGTTCGACGAGGACCTGACCGTCGACAGCTTCAACTACGACTCGCTCGCGCCCGGCAACCCGCGCGCCGGCTTCGCCGTGCAGACCCAGCGCAACAAGGCCTGGGCGGTGTTCGCCTCGGGCGAGTTCGCGGCGACGGAACAGTTCAAGCTGCGCGGCGGCCTGCGCTACACCAGCGACGAGAAGGAGTTCAGCGCCACCGTGTTCGAAGGCGCGCCGTTCGGCGCGCCGCCGGGCGGCCCGTACGAGGTCTCGGTCGACGACAGCAACGTCAGCTGGGACCTGAGCGGCGTGTACGAGGCCAGCGACGCGGTGAACCTGTACGCGCGCGTGGCGACGGGCTTCCGTGCACCGTCGATCCAGGGCCGGCTGCTGTTCGCCGATCCTGCCGCGCCCAACGGCGGCGTGACCACGGCCAGCTCCGAAGAGGCGATCTCCTACGAGCTCGGCGTCAAGGCCGACCTGTGGGACCGGCGCGCGCGCCTGGGCTTCAACGTGTTCCGCTACGAGGTCGACGACCAGCAGATCATCGCCGTGGGCGGCGGCGCCAACATCGCCACCCTGCTCAACGCCGACCGCACCAGCGGGCAGGGCGTGGAGCTTGACCTGGAGGCCTGGCTGACCGACTCGCTGCTGGTGACGCTCGGCAGCAGCTACAACGACACCGAGATCGAGGATGCGGACCTGTCGGTGGCCGGCTGCGCGCAGTGCACGGTGACCGATCCGCCGGTGCTCGACGGTGCCGGCCAGCCGACCGGGCGCTACTACATCGACGGCAATGCGCTGCCGCAGTCGCCCAAGTGGGTGCACAACCTCACCGCGCGCTGGGGCGTGCCGGTGGGCGCGGGCGAGTTCTTCGTGTTCACCGACTGGGCCTATCGCAGCGAGGTCAATTTCTTCCTGTACGAATCGCCGGAGTTCACCGGCAAGTCGAGCCTGGAAGGCGGCCTGCGGCTGGGCTACAGCTGGGCCGAGGGCGATCGCGAGGTCGCGGTGTTCGGCCGCAACATCACGGACCAGACCCGCATCGTCGGTGGCATCGACTTCAACAACCTCACCGGCTTCCTCAACGAGCCGCGCACGCTGGGCGTGGAGTTCACGGCGCGGTTCTAGGGAGCGGCGACCTGGGAGGCCCCCCTCC
>JAEXTE010000042.1 GCA_023453655.1 Pseudomonadota bacterium | reverse complement strand
CGCGTTGATGGCCACCGATCCCCGGGCGCGCTACCACCAGGCAGTCGATGCCCTGAACCGGGCGGACTGGAATTCGGCGCTGGCGCTGGCGCAGTCGGTCCTGCGCGATGTCTCCGACCACGCGGGGGTCCATTTCGTTGCGGGAGTGGCGGCGCGCGAGCTGCGCCAGATCCCTCTCGGCATCCAGCATCTCGAGCGCGCCGTGCGGCTCAACCCCGTTCGTGGCGACTATCTTGCCCAGCTCGCCCGCTGCTGGGCGCAGGCCAGCGTGCCCGGTCGGGCCATGGAGATTGCAGACCGCGCCGCACCGCTGGCGGGCGAGGATCCTGTGACCTTGGACGCGCTCGGACTCGTGTACACCCAGGGACACGCCTACGAGAAGGCGGCCGAGATGTTCGGGCGGGTAGCTCAACTGTGTCCGCATTCGGCGCGGGCCCAATACAACCACGCGACCGCGATGATCCATGCCGGGGATCTCGGCGCCGCCGAAGCCGCGCTGGAGGCGGCGCTGCAGGCGGATCCGCGGTACTGGCGCGCCTATCTGTCGCGTGCGCAGCTGCGCAAGTGGACGCCGGGCGACAACCACGTCGACCACCTGCAGCGACTGCGAGCGGGGGCCGGAAACGATGCAATGGCGCAACTGTGCCTCAACCTTGCGCTATCGAAAGAGTGCGAGGACCTGGGCGAGGACGTCGAGGCGTTCGATCGCCTGGTGGAAGGCAAGCGCTGGGGCCGCACCGGCCGCAACTACAGCACGGCGCAGGACGAGGAACTGTTCGAGGCCTTGGTGGCCTCGGCACCGCGCGGCGTCCCGGCCGAGGCCGGCTGCGACAGCGACGCGCCGGTATTCATCGTCGGCCTCCCGCGTACGGGCACTACCCTGGTCGAGCGCATCATCTCCAGTCATTCGGAGGTCCGGTCGGCCGGGGAGCTGCAGAATTTCGGGGTCGCGCTCAAACGGCGAAGCGGCAGTACGACCCCGGTGATGTTCGACCTGGACATGGTGCGCCGCTCCGGCGATCTGGACTGGAAGCAGCTGGGACGCGAGTACCTGGACAGCACCCGTCCGGGCACGGATGGAGCCCTCCGGTTCATCGACAAGCTTCCGCACAACTTCCTGTTCGCCGCGCACATCGCCGCGGCCCTGCCCAATGCCCGGATCATCTGCCTGCGCCGCAATCCGATGGACAGTTGTCTGAGCAATTTCAGGCAGCTGTTCTCGCTGGGATCGTCGTACTACGACTATTCGTTCGACCTGATGGACACGGCGCGCTACTACCTGCTGTTCGATCGGCTGATGGCGGCGTGGCGCGAGCTGCTGCCCGGCCGCATCCTCGAGGTTTCCTACGAGGAGGTCGTCGCCGACGTCGAGTCCAACGCGCGCCGGCTGATCGATTTCTGTGGGTTGCCTTGGGAAGATGCCTGCCTGCGCTTCGAAGAGAACGAAGCCCCAGTGGCGACCGCAAGCGCCGTCCAGGTCCGGTCCCCGGTCTACCGGTCGGCGATCGGGCGCTGGAAGCGGTTCGAAACACAAATGCAACCGGTACGCGAACTCTTCGAGTCGACCGGATTGAAGGTCGAGTCCTAGGTGCCGACCATCACGATGCAGTCGACCGGGCAGGCGGGGACGCACAGCTCGCAGCCGGTGCACAACGTCGGCAGCACCGTGTGCATCAGCTTGTTCGCGCCGACGATCGCGTCGACCGGGCAGGCCTGGATGCATTTGGTGCAGCCGATGCAGTCGGCCTCGACGATCAGCGCGACCTGCGGCGGCGGCTGCAGCCCGCGGCCGCGGTCGTAGGGCAGGGCGGGCACGCCGAGCAGGCGGGCCAGCGCAAGCGCACCGGCATCGCCCCCGGGCGGGCAGTGGTCGATCCCGGCCTCGCCCCTCGCCATCGCCTCTGCATAGGGCCGGCAGCCCGCGAAGCCGCACTGTCCGCACTGGGTCTGCGGCAGCAGGCGGTCCAGGCGCTCGACGAGGTCGGGTGGATCCTGCGCCTCGGTGCTCACGCGAGCCGCCTGTCGTGGAAGCCGGTCCGCGCGCACTGCATGGGATCGACCGCGTGGTCCCTTCAGCGCACCGGCATGCCGGGCTGGGCGCCGTCGTCGGCATCCAGCAGCGCCAGCGCGCCGCCGTCGAAGCCGGCCGACAGGATCATGCCCTCGCTCAGCCCGAAGCGCATCTTGCGCGGCGCGAGGTTGGCGATGAACACGACCTTGCGACCGACCAGGGTGTCCGGTTCGCCGTAACTGGCGCGGATGCCGGAGAAGATCTGGCGCTGGCCGAGCTCGCCGGCGTCGAGCAGGAAGCGCAGCAGCTTGTCCGAGCCCTCGACGAAGCCGCACTCGAGCACCTTGCCGATACGCAGGTCGAGCTTGGCGAAGTCGTCGATGCCGATATAGGCCGGCGCGTCGCCAGCGGCCTGCGCGAGCGACGCCTCCTTGGCGGCGTCCTTCGCGGCGGCCTTGGCGGGCGTGGCGTCCACGTGAGCGGCGAGGGTGTCCTTGCTGGCGTCGGTCATGGCCTGGATGTGCTTGGGGTCGATGCGGGTGAACAGGGGAACGTAGGACTGCAGCGTGCGGCCGTCGAGTTCGACGAAGGCGCCCGGGCGCAGGCCGTCGACGCCGAGGTACTGCTCGACGCGCGCGACGATGCCCGGCAGCACCGGCTTGAGCATGCCCGCGATGTCGGCGAAGGCCTGCAGCGAGGTGCCCAGCACCAGGTGCAGGGCGGCGCGGCGCGCGGGATCCTTGGCCAGCGCCCAGGGCGCGGTCTGCGCGATGTACTCGTTGACGCTGTCGGCCGCGGCCATGGCGCTGCGCGCCACGGCCGCGAAGTTGCCGGCTTCGTAGTCCGGCGGCGCCGTCAGGCTGGCCTTGCGCACGCCATCGCGCACCGCGCGCGCCTGCGCCGCCCAGCCTTCGCTTCCGCCTTCGGGCGTGCCGCCGGGCAGGACGTTGCCGAACTGCGTTTCCAGCAACTTCGCGCAGCGGCTGGCGATGTTGACGAACTTGCCGACCAGGTCGCTGTTCACACGCGCGACGAAGTCCGACAGGTTGAGGTCGACGTCGTCCACGCCGCCGGAGGACTTGGTGGCGAAGTAGTAGCGCAGCGCTTCGGGATCGAGGCCGCTGTCGAGGTAGGTGCGCGCCATCACGAAGGTGCCGCGCGACTTCGACATCTTCGCGCCGTCGACGATCAGGTAGCCGTTGACGTGCAGGCGTTCGGGCAGGCGCAGACCGTTGCCCGACAGCACCGCCGGCCAGAACAGGCCGTGGAAGTTGACGATGTCCTTGCCGATGAAGTGGCGCAGCTCGGCGTGCTCGCCGGGCGCCAGCAGCCCGTCGAACGCCGCCTCGTCGAAACCGGGTTTGCGGCCGCTGCGAGCCAGCGCCAGCAGGCTGGAGAAGTAGCCGATCGGGGCATCCAGCCAGACGTAGAAGTACTTGCCCGGATGGCCCGGGATCTCGAAGCCGAAATAGGGCGCGTCGCGCGAGATGTCCCAGTCGCGCAGGCCGCCCTCGGCGTCGATCCACTCGCGCAGCTTGGCCTTGACGCCGGGGATGGCGACGTCGCGCTCCAGCCAGCCGCGCAGCGTCTCGGTGAAGTCGCCGACCCTGAAGAAGAAGTGCTCGGATGCGCGCAGTTCCGGCGTCGCGCCGGAGACCACCGAGCGCGGGTTCTTGAGCTCGGTCGGCGAATAGGTCGCGCCGCAGTTCTCGCAGTTGTCGCCGTACTGGTCATCGGTGCCACAGACCGGGCAGCTGCCCTTGACGTAGCGGTCGGGCAGGAACATCTGCTTGACCGGATCGTAGAGCTGCTCGATCGAGCGACGGTCAATGTGGCCGCCGCGGTCGAGCGCGGCGTAGAAGCGCTCGGTCAGTTCGCGGTTCTCGTCCGAATGGGTCGAGTGGTACCAGTCGAAGTCGACGCGGAAGTCGCCGAAGTCGCGCTGCTGGCTGGCCTGGGTAATCTTGATGAAGTCCTCGGGCGCCACGCCGGCCTTTTCGGCCGCGAGCATGATCGGGGTGCCGTGGGTGTCGTTGGCGCAGACGAAATGCACCTCGCCGCCGGCCATGCGTCGCGCCCGCACCCAGATGTCGGCCTGGATATAGCCGACAAGATGGCCGATGTGCAGGTGCCCGTTGCCGTAGGGCAGGGCGCTGGTGACGAGGGCGGGGCGGGGCATGGCGCGGCGTTCTGCGAAGGGGCGCCGATTATCGCATGGCCGCCGGAGCGCCCCTGCGAACCCGGGAAACGGAAAGGCCCGGCGCGATGGCCGGGCCCCTGGCGCCTGCCTGGCGCGGAGTTACTGCCGCAGCCAGACCTGCGACTTGCAGATGAACGCGACGCAGCCCGACACCTCGAGCTTGCTGCCGCCTTCGATCAGCTCCATCTTCGACTTGTACACCTTGCCCTCGTCGGGCTTGAGGATGGTGCCGCCGGCGTAGTCCTCGCCGTCGCGCCGCATTCCGCGGATGATCTCCATCCCGGTGATCGGCTTGTTCTTGCGATCGTCCTTGCACTTGTCGCAGGTGGGATTGGGACGGCTCGGGTTGAGCAGCTCGACGATGCGGCCGCTGAGGCTGCCGTCGGCGTTCTGGCTGATCTCGACGATCGACTTGGCCTGGCCGGTGTCGCCGTCGATGGTCTTCCAGCGGCCGACCGCGGGGTCGGCGGCCGCGGCTGGCAACGCGGTCGCGAGCAGCATGGCCAAGGTGATCAACAGGGGGGATTTGCGCATTCAGGGGCTCCGGATCCGTCGTGTATGTCGGCCTTATATACCATCCGGTCGCGAATGGAACAGGCGGCGTCCGCCGCAGTCAGCGGGCGGCAAAAAAAGAGCCCCGCTTGCGCGGGGCTCCATTCGGACAGCGGGAAGCTTTAGTTGCTTCCGCCGAAGGCGTAGCGCAACTCCAGATAGTAGCCACGGCCGTACGGGTTCCACACCTCGTCGTTGTAAGGCGCACCCGACGTATTCGGGTACGACCTGTCTACCGGAGGCATGCGATTGAACACGTTGTTGACCAGTGCCGAGAACTGGAGGTTCTCGAGCGGCGAGTAGCTCACCGACGCGTTGTACGTGGTGAACGAACCCAGCTTGCCTGCCAGCGCATGGTCGTAGTCGCCGTCCAGGCGGGCGCGGTAGTTCGGGGTCCGGTCGGTCCAGTTCGCGTAGATGGTCGAGTCCCACTTGTTCTTCGACCAGGAGAGCGACGCGTCGGCCTTGCGGCGCGGGTCGGAACTCCAGTCCGGAGAGCGCAGCAGGTCGATCATGTCGTCCTCGGCGTACTGCTGATACTCGTGATCGAGCTTCTGCGTGTAGTTGGCGCGCAGGGCCATGCTGCCGAATGCGCCGATGTCGAACGCATAGTTCACGCCAGCGGTGACGGCTTCGAGGGTCTGGCGCGACACGTTTACCTTCGGGGTGAAGATCTCGGTCACCGCACCCGTCGCCGAGCGCGTGACCTGCGCGAGCGTCACCTGGCACAGCACGGAGTTGATATCGTCCAGGCCGGTGCGGCAGCGGTACTCCTGGCGCATCAGGCTATCGGCGCTTTCCTGCGTCACTTCGTCGCGGATGTCCCAGCTGTGGTAGTCCAGGTTCAGCGACATCCCGGCGATCGGGGCCCACACCACGCCTGCGCTCCACACGTCGGCATTGATCGGCTGCAGGTCGAGGCTGCCGGCCTGCTGGCCGAACACCTGGCGGCTGCTGTACTGCGCGGGGCAGTCGCTGCTGGCGTCGCCCGGCTCGAAACCGAGCAGCGAGCAGTTGTAGTAGTCGACGACGGAGGTGTAGTAGCCGCTACGACCCTGATACAGGTCGGACAGGGTCGGCGAACGGAAAGCCGTACCGTACTTGCCGCGCAGCAGCAGGGTATCGGTCGGACGGTATTCGAGGCCAAGGCTGTACGTCGGCTTGTCGATCGTGCGGCCACTCGCCTTGAAGGAGTCATAGCGGCCCGCCAAGGTCAGGGTCAGCGGCTCGAACACCGGCATGCGCAGTTCGGAAACCAGCGCGTAGCGGTCGCGTTCGCCGCCACCGGCCACCGCCGTGGTACCCCACACGTCACCGTTGAGATAGCCCGGATCCGGGGTGTAGTCCCACTCCTGCTCGCCCCACTCGGCCGCGATGGCGAGGCCGGCGTCGCCCCCCGGCAGCGCGAACAGGCTGGTCGAGGTGACCTGTGCACGCAGCATCTGGTCTACGGTCTTGCTGCGGGAGACCGCGTAGCCGGTCATCGCGGCGAAGTCTTCCGGCGAAATGGGCTGGTAGAACGCCGCATAGTCGGGCTGGAAGATCGGATACGCACCGAACAGCGGGTCGACGCCAAGTTGCGGCCCCAGCACGCGCTCCTGGAAGTACTGGTTCATGGGCTCGGCCCAGCGGACGAAGCCGTGCTCATTGAGCTTGTAGTCGGTGCGGGTAAAGCCGACGTCGTAATCCCAGCTCGACTCGCCGAAGGTGCCGTTTACACCGAAGGTGATGCGATGGGACTTGCTCTTGTGCTTCTCCATCGTGTCCTTGAAACCACCGGGGCCCATTTCCTCAGGCGCGAACGCGCGCTGCAGGCCCAAGTAGCGACCCCCAGGAAGCGAGGCGATGCATCCTTCGGGATCCGGATCCTCGCCACAGAAGTACTCACCGTAAGCGTCGGCGATATCGGTGCCGGTCCGCGGATCGAAGTAGTAGCCCCATCCGGGGCCCGTGCCCCACCAGGTGTAGTTGGAGCCGACGTGGAACGTCGACGTCTCTTCGCTGTACAGCGCGTTGGCGTACAGCTGGGTGTTGGGGTTGAGGTCAAAAGTGGCGTTGGCGTAGACCTGGGTGGCCTCCTTGCCGTTCAGCAGCGTGCGATAGCCGGGCGTGCTGAAGGAACCGCAGTAGTTCTCGTCGCCGAAGCCAGGACGATTCCGCTCGCGTACCGTGCCGTTGAAGAGGTTGCCTACTGCATCGCAATTCGCACCTTCCGGCCATGCGTAGCTGCTGAACGGGCCGTACACCAGGATGTCGCGGCTAGCCAGCCGGGCGCCGGTACCCTCGGAGAAGAACTCCCGGGTAATGTCGCGCTGGTAACCCCAGATGGGAGTGCGATCTTCGTACTGCAGGCCGAGCAGGACGTTGAGCCGGTCGTCGACGCCGCTGAAACCGGTGGCGAAGGACGCACGGAAGCTGTTGCCGCCGCCTTCGCTATAGCCGCCGCCGCGGATCGAGATCGAGGAGCCGTCCATGCTCTTCTTGAGGATGATGTTGATGACGCCGGCAATGGCGTCGGATCCATAGAGGGAGGACTGGCCGCCCGGCAGGATCTCGATGCGCTCGACCAGGTCGATCGGAATGCCGCTGATGTTGTTGAACGTGTCGGAGCCGTTGTACAGCGCCGGATAGTTCGCCATCGGGCGTCCGTCGATGAGGTACTTCACGTAGCCCGGTGGCAGGCCGAACAGGCTGACCGTCTCCGCACCCTGGGTGAAAGAGGCCGACGACTGCGAGCCCTGCACGCCGCCGGTGGCGAACGAACTCTTCTGCAAAACCTCGGCGATGTTGGCGAAGCCGCGGGACTGGATGTCCTCGGCCGTGATCACGGTGACCGGGGTGAAGGTTTCGATCTGGGTCTGCGGGATCAACGACCCCGTGACGGTGATCTTGTCCAGCGTGCGGGCATTGGAATCCGGCTCAACCGGCGCACCCGTTTCCTGGGCGGCGACGACACCGGAGCCCGTCAGGATCATGGCACTGAGCAGCGCTGAACTCAGCCGGCTCGGGCGCGGGCGGTTACGAGAAATCATCATGTGGGCATAGTTCCAGGATGGAGTAAAACGCAGGGCCGTCCCGTTGTGACTGCGGGAGAGTTGACCCAACACCTCGGCTCGTTTGTCCGATTGCCGGTCCTTTTAACACAAGGTTAACCGTGCAACAATTGCCCTTCCGTTCATGTCGGACCCTCGCACTTGGTCCGGGTCGCTGCAGTCCATGGATCCCCGCCGATGATTCCGTCACAACGCACGGCCGCCCGGGCCGTGCAGGCCCAGCTCCAGCCGCATCCGCGGGTCCGCAACATCCTCGCCGTCGGCTCGGGCAAGGGTGGCGTCGGAAAATCGACGACCTCGGTGAACCTGGCCCTGGCGCTGGCCGCCGAGGGTGCCCGCGTCGGCGTGCTGGACGCCGACGTGTACGGCCCCAGCATCCCGATGATGCTCGGGCTGTCCGGCAAGCCCGACAGCCCCGATGGCAAGTCGATCCTGCCGATGCGCGCGCACGGGATCGAGGCGATGTCGATCGGGCTGCTGGTCGATGCCGACACGCCGATGATCTGGCGCGGGCCGATGGCCACCTCGGCGCTGACCCAGCTGCTCAACGACCCGCTGTGGGGCGGCGAGGAGGGCCTGGCCTACCTGGTCGTGGCCCTGCCGCCCGGCGCCGGCGCCCTCCGGCTGGCCCGGGCGCAGCAGCTCCCGGT
>JAEXTE010000031.1 GCA_023453655.1 Pseudomonadota bacterium | reverse complement strand
CCACTGCCTGGCCACGCGGGCGCCCCCGCGCCACCGGGGGCCCCGCTGCCGCAACCTGCTGCAGCTGCGCCAGCAGTCCGAATCGATCAAGCAGCGCGCCCTGTCGCTGGAGCAGCGCCTGCTCTCGAGCATGCACGAGGTCGAGGAGCGCGAGCGCGAGACCCTGCACCGCCTGGCGCGGGCGATCGAATACCGCGACGCGGGCTCGAGCGCCAACCTGGCGCGACTGGCCGCGGTCGCCGGCCTGATCGCCGAGCAGCTGGGGCTGTTCGAGGACGAGGTGCGGATGATCGAGCTGGCCGCGCCGCTGCACGACATCGGCAAGATCGCCATCCCCGATGCCGTCCTGCTCAAGCCCGGCCCGCTGGATCCGGAGGAGGGCGCGCTGATGCGCGAACATCCGCGCATCGGCCACGAGCTGCTCTCGGGCAGCCAGAACCGCTTCATCCAGCTCAGCGCGGTGATCGCGCTGCGCCACCAGGAGCGCTTCGACGGCAGCGGCTATCCCGACGGGCTGGCCGGCGACGAGATTCCGCTGGAGGCCCGCATCGTGGCCGTGGCCGACGTCTTCGACGCGCTGGTGTCCAAGCGCCCGTACAAGCGGGCCTGGACAGTGGACGAGGCGCTGACCTATATCGGCGACCAGTCGGGCAAGCTGTTCGACCCGGGCTGCGTGGCGGCCCTGCTCAAGAACCGCGATCGCCTCGACGCGATCTGCCAGCGCTTCGCGGCCAAGCCCGCGCCCCCCGAGGCCGCTGCCGACGCCTGATCCGGCGCGCGGCTTCGCAAGCGGGCCGCGATCCGCACGGCGTCCGCGCAGTCAAGCTCGGCGAAGAAGGGCACGCGCGGTCGGCGCGCGCCTGCGCCATCGGGCAGTTTGTGCCGCGCAGGGGCAGATTCTGCCCGGACGCCGCGGCCCCGCTTCAGGCCGCGTCGTCGCGCAGCGCCCTGCGCAGGATCTTGCCGACGTTGGTCTTGGGCAACTCGTCGCGGAACTCGACGTGGCGTGGCTGCTTGTAGCCGGTGAGGTTCTCCCGCGCGTGCGCCTTGACCTGCTCGGCGGTGAGCGCGGGATCCTTCTTGACGATCACCACCTTGACCGCTTCCCCGGAGCGCTCGTCCGGCACGCCCACCGCAGCCACTTCCAGCACGCCGGGCATCATTGCGATCACGTCCTCGATCTCGTTGGGATACACATTGAAGCCCGAGACCAGGATCATGTCCTTCTTGCGGTCGACGATATAGAAGAAGCCCTGTTCGTCCATCTTCGCCATGTCGCCGGTGTGCAGCCAGCCATCGGCGTCGATCGCCGCGGCGGTGTCCTCGGGGCGGTTCCAGTAGCCCTTCATCACCTGCGGGCCGCGCACGCACAGCTCGCCGACCTCGCCCATCGGCAGGACGTTGCCGCCCTCGTCCTTGACGCAGCATTCGGTGGACGGCACCGGCAGGCCGATCGAGCCGTTGTACTCGGCCAGGTTCATCGGGTTGATGCAGGCCGCCGGCGATGTCTCGGTCAGGCCATAAGCCTCGACCAGGGTGACGCCCGTGACCTTCTTCCAGCGCTCGGCCACCGCGCGCTGCACGGCCATGCCGCCGCCCAGGGTGGTGTGCAGGGAGGAGAAGTCCACCTCGTCGAAGCCCGGCGTGTTGAGCAGGCCGTTGAACAGTGTGTTGACGCCGGTGATGGCGGTGAAGCGCTCGCGCTTGAGTTCCTTGACGAAGCCGGGCATGTCGCGCGGGTTGGTGATCAGGATGTTCTTGGCGCCGAACTTCATGAAGACCAGTCCGTTCGCCGTCAGCGCGAAGATGTGGTACAGCGGCAGGGCGGTGACGATGGCCTCCTCGCCGGGCTCGACCGCGCCGCCCACCCACGCCGACGCCTGCTGCATGTTCGCCACCAGGTTGCGGTGGGTCAGCATCGCGCCCTTGGCCACGCCGGTGGTGCCGCCGGTGTACTGCAGGAAGGCGATGTCCTCGTGGGTGATCGTGATCGGCGGCAGCGGGTGCTTCGCGCCCAGGTGCAGCGTGTCGCGGAACCGGACCGCTCCCGCGATGGCGTACTCGGGCACCATCTTCTTCACGTGGCGCAGCACGAAATTGACGATCGCGCCCTTCGGGAAGCCGAGCAGGTCGCCGAGGCCGGTGGTGATCACCTGCCTGACCTCGGTCTGCGCCACCACGTCCTGCACGGTGCGCGCGAAGTTGTCGAGCACCAGGATCACGCTCGCGCCCGAGTCCACGAGCTGGTGCTTGAGCTCGCGGGCGGTGTACATGGGGTTGACGTTGACCACGGTCAGCCCGGCGCGCAGCACGCCGAAGGTGGCGATGGGGTACTGCAGGCAGTTGGGCATCATGATCGCGACGCGATCGCCCTTCTTGAGCTTCAGTTCGCCCAGCAGGTAGCCGGCGAACTGGCGGCTGAGTTCGTCGATCTGGGCATAGGTCAGCGCCTTGCCCATGTTGGTGAATGCGGGACGGTCGCCGTATTGCCTGATCGACTGCTCCAGCACCGCCGGAATCGACTGGAATTCGTCGACATCGATTTCAGCGGGTACACCAGCTGGATACTGCGCAAGCCACGGGCGTTCGATCGTCATGCATTCCCCCTTCCACGGACGTTTGGCCGGTATTCTGGGCGATACCGATCAGTATGGATTGGAGCATAGGGCTTGGACGGCTGGCAAGGCGCGGTCCCGCGTCCCGGGCGCATGCGAGGGCCGGCCGCACCGTACAGTAGCGGCCATGGAAAACCGCATCCAGGATCGCCCCCGCCATCGCATGCGCGACCGTGCCGCCTCCGGCAGATGGCTGTTCGTCGCGCTCGCCGTTTCCCTGCTTGCCGCCTGCGCACGCGAAGCGCCCGAGGCTGCCCTGCGCGGCCGCGTGGCCTCGCTGGTCGCAGCCATCGACCGGCGCGAACCTGCTGCGCTGCAGCAGCATCTGGCCCCGGACTTCATCGGCAACGGCGGACTGGACCGCGATGGCGCGCGCCGGCTCGCCGCCGGCCTGGCCCTGCGCCATCGGGAAACGGGGATCGCGATCGGGCCACTTCAGGTGGAGATCGCGCAGGATCACGCCACCGTGCGGACCACCGCGCTGCTGCGCGGCGGCAGTGGCGGCATGCTGCCCGACAGCGCGCAGGCTTACGAGGTGCAGTCGGGCTGGCGGCTCGAAGACGGCGAGTGGATGCTGGCCAGCCTGCGCTGGCAGCCGATGCTCTAGCGCCCGGACTCGCCTGGCGCCACGGATGCTCTTTGCGCACGCGCGGTGCTTTTGCCGGGTAGGCGGCTGCGCAGCTGCGCGCTTACGGCGTGCGCCGAAGTGCAAACCAGGACCGCGGCGGATGCCGGGCTGGATGAACCTGTGCGGCTTGCTCGCACTGCCGTATGTGCCGGAGCGCCCGGCACGCGGCCGGGAGGGATTGTCGTGGACGCGGCCTGCGCAGAGCTGTTAGCGCGGCCGGCTTGCGCAGGACATCGTGCAACAGGCCGCGGTGGTAGGTGAGGGCGTGCCCGGAGCCATCGCCTCGCGCGCGTCCGAACGCCCTCGCGCCGTGCGCGAGGGCGGGGCTTCCGCCAGCTCGGAGGCGAACGGGTTACTTGCGCGACGCGAGCTGGCGAAGGACGTAGTGCAACAGGCCACCGTGGCGGAAGTATTCCACTTCCTTCGGCGTCAGCAGCAGCACGTCCACGGAGATGCTGGCCTGGCTGCCGTCCTTGCGCGTAGCCACGATGGTGGCCGCCTTGGCGCGTCCATCGTCGAGGCCGACGACGTCGATCACCTCGGTGCCGTCCAGTCCATGCGTCTGCGCGTTCTCGCCCTCGCGGAACTGCAGCGGCAGCACGCCCATGC
>JAEXTE010000006.1 GCA_023453655.1 Pseudomonadota bacterium | reverse complement strand
AAAAACCCCCGCGCGGGGGGGCGCCCGGCCCGTCCCGTCCTCCCGACACGTTCCCGCTGCCGCCTCAGGCGGCAACCGCGTGCGAACGCTCGAACTGCTCCTCTTCCGTCGAACCCGTCAGCGCGGTCACGCTCGAGGCGCCGCCCTGGATCACGGTGGTGACGTCGTCGAAGTAGCCCGCGCCGACCTCCTGCTGGTGCGAGACGAAGGTGTAGCCCTTCTCGCGCGCCGCGAACTCCGGCTCCTGCACCTGCTCCACGTAATGCTTCATGCCCTCGCCGCGCGCATAGTCGTGCGCGAACTTGAAGGTGTTGAACCAGTTGATGTGGATACCGGCCAGGGTGATGAACTGGTACTTGTAGCCCAGCGCAGCCAGTTCGTCCTGGAACTTCGCAATGGTGGCGTCGTCCAGGTTCTTCTTCCAGTTGAAGCTCGGCGAGCAGTTGTAGCTCAGCAGTTTGCCCGGATGCCTGGCATGCACGGCCTGCGCGAACTCGCGCGCGAAGCCCAGGTCCGGCGTGCCGGTCTCGCACCACACCAGGTCCGCATAGGGCGCATAGGCCACGCCGCGGCTGATCGCCTGCTCCAGGCCGTTCTTCACCTGGTAGAAGCCCTCGGCCGTGCGCTTGCCGGTGACGAAGGGCTGGTCGTTGGCATCGAAGTCCGAGGTCAGCAGGTTGGCTGCCTCCGCATCGGTGCGCGCCAGCACCACGGTCGGCACGCCCAGCACGTCGGCCGCCAGGCGCGCGGCGACCAGCTTCTGGATCGCCTCCTGGGTGGGCACCAGCACCTTGCCGCCCATGTGCCCACACTTCTTCACCGCCGCCAGCTGGTCCTCGAAGTGCACCGCCGCGGCGCCGGCGGTGATCATGTTCTTCATCAGTTCGTAGGCGTTGAGCACGCCGCCGAAGCCGGCCTCGCCGTCGGCGACGATCGGCAGGAAGAAGTCGATCGCGTCCTCTTCCTTCATCTTGCCGTCGCAGATCGCCTTCCACTGGATCTCGTCGGCGCGCTGGAAGGTATTGTTGATCCGGCGGACCATGGTCGGCACCGAGTCGTAGGCGTACAGCGACTGGTCCGGGTACATGGTCTCGGACGTGTTGCCGTCGGCCGCCACCTGCCAGCCCGACAGATACACCGCTTCCAGCCCGGCCTTGGCCTGCTGCATCGCCTGGCCGGCGGAAATCGCGCCGAAGGCGTTGACGTAGCCCTTCTTCGCCTCGCCGTTCACCAGCTTCCACAGCTTCTCGGCGCCGCGTCGGGCGAGCGTGTGCTCGGGCTGCAGGCTGCCGCGCAGGCGCACCACGTCGGCGGCCGAATAGGGGCGCTGGATGCCGGCCCAGCGCGGGTCGGTGGTCCACTGTTGCTGCAGGGCGTCGATCTGTTGCTGGCGGGTATTGCGGTTCATGCGGATGTCCTCGATGCGGAAGTGGGGTGCGCGCGGCGCGTGGCGTGGCGGAGGAATCAGAGGCGTTCGTAGGCCGGGAGGGTCAGGAAGTCCTCCAGCGTCGGCCGGTGGCTGAGCTCTTCGAGCAGGGCGATCGCCTCCGGCACGCGCGTCGCACCGATTACCGGCTGGCTGGCCAGCCGCGAGGGCAGGCCCAGCAGCACGCGGTCGAACAGGGCCTCGTCGATCACCGTGCCGTCGTCCAGGTGCAGCGGACAGCGTCCACCGTCGGCGGCATGCAGCCACTGCCACAGCTGCGCACGGGCAATCTCGGCGGTGGCCGCGTCCTCCATCAGCCAGTGGATCGGCACGCAGCCGTTGCCATCGAGCCAGGCGGCGAGGTAGCGCACGCAGACCTCGACGTTGTTCTCGAAGCCGATGCGCGTGATCGTGCCCAGCGAGGGCGTGAGCAGGTCTGCCTGGCCGACGATCACCTCCTCGCGACCGATGTGCTGCTGGTGCGGGGTAGGCATGCGCTCGTCGAACACTTCGCGCGCGATCGGGATCAGGGCCGGATGCGCCACCCAGGTGCCGTCGTGCCCGGCGGTCACCTCGCGCAGCTTGTCGGCACGCACCCGTGCCAGCGCGCGCTCGTTGGCCTCGGCGTCGTTGTTGATCGGAATCTGCGCGGCCATGCCGCCCATGGCGTGGGCGCCGCGGCGGTGGCAGGTCTGGATCAGCAGCTCCGAATAGGCCCTGAGGAACGGCTGGGTCATGGTCACCTGGCCGCGCTCGGGCAGCACCCGCGAGCGGTGCCCGCGCAGGGTCTTGATATAGGAGAAGATGTAGTCCCAGCGCCCGCAGTTGAGGCCGGCGATGCGATCGCGCAGCGCGTGCAGGATTTCGTCCATCTCGAACGCCGCGGGCAGCGTCTCGATCAGCACGGTGACCTTCATCTGTCCCTGCGGCAGGTCCAGCGCGCGCTCGATGTGCGAGAGCACCTGCTGCCACAGCGCGGCCTCCTCCATCGACTGCAGCTTGGGGAGGTAGAAGTAGGGGCCGCGATCCTTCTCCGCCAGCGCGCGCGCGTTGTGCCAGGCGAACAGGCCCAGGTCGAACAGCGAGGCGGACATGCGCTCGCCGTCCACCAGCACATGCTTCTCGTCCAGGTGCCAGCCGCGCGGGCGCACGATCAGCACCGCGCGCTCGTCCTCGGGGCGCAGCGCGTAGCGCTTGCCGTTGCCCTCGAACGACAGGCTGCCGGCGACCGCGCCGCGCAGGGCACGCTGCCCGGCGATGACGTTGTTCCAGGTCGGCGCGGTCGAATCCTCGAAGTCGGCCATGTAGCAGTTGGCGCCCGAGTTCAGGGCGTTGATGACCATCTTCGGGTCGACCGGGCCGGTGATCTCGACCCGGCGGTCGAGCAGGGCCGCCGGGACCGGCGCCACCTTCCAGTCGCCCTCGCGGATGGCGCGGGTGTCTTCGCGGAAGTCCGGCAGCGCGCCGGCATCGAACTTCGCCTGGCGCTCGCGGCGGGCGGCCAGGCGGGCCTGGCGCTCGGCTTCGAAGCGGCGGTGGAGGCCGGCGAGGAAGGCCTGGGCATCCGCGTCGAGGACGTCGGCGACGGCTGCGGGATCGCGGATTTCGATGGCGGGGGCGATCTGCGAGGGCTTCAGGACGGCGGACATGGCGGGCTCCGGTGGATGTTGCGTTGCAACGCCACCCTCCGCCCCGCTCAATTATTTGACAACTGAGTTTTTTCAATGTAACTCATAAGTTTTCCAAATACCGAAGGCGAATCAATGCCTTCCGCTGGCAATTCGACTCCTCGATTCGCCTACAAGGCGGACCGTCTGAAGCCGCTGCGGGCCTTCTGCCAGACCGCGCGGCTCGGATCCGTGTCGCGGGCGGCCGAGGCCCTGTACGTCAGCCAGCCGGCGATCACCCTCCAGCTGCAGGCGCTGGAGCGCGAACTGGGGCAGAAGCTGTTCGAGCGCAGCGGCCGCCGGCTGGTGCCGACCCGGGCGGGGGAGGCGCTGTACGAACTGGCGCGACCGCTGGTGGACGGCATCGACACCCTGCCCACCGCCTTCCGCGACGCCCTGCGCGGGCTGGATGCGGGGGAGCTCAACATCGCCGCCAACAGCTCGACCATCCTCTACCTGCTGCCGCGGATCGTGGAGCGCTTCCGCCAGCACCACCCGGACGTGCGCCTGAGCCTGCACAACACGGTCAGCGCCGACGGCACGGACCTGCTGCGCAGCGACTCCGTCGACCTGGTGGTCGGATCGATGCACGACGTGCCCGGCGACCTGGTGTACGAGCCGCTGCACCGCTTCGAGCAGCGGCTGGTGATGCCGCCTGGACACCCGCTGGCCGACAAGCCCGACCTGACCCTGGCCGACATCGGCCAGTACGGCCTGATCCTGCCGCCCAAGCGCCAGATCACCTGGCGCCTGGTGGACCTGGTATTCCAGCAGAACCGCGTGCCCTACACCGTGGCGCTGGAGGTGGGCGGCTGGGAGGTGATCAAGCAGTACGTCGCGATGGGCATGGGCATCAGCATCCTGTCCTCGATCTGCCTGACCGAGGCCGACCGCGGCCGCCTGGTCACGCGCCCGCTGGAGCGGTTCTTCCCCGCGCGCAGCTACGGCGTGGTGATGCGCAAGGGCCGCCTGCCGTCGCCGCAGGCGCGTGCGTTCATGGACCTGATCCAGCCCGACCTGTTCCTGCGCCGGGACTACTACGAGAGCGGGCATTCGGAGCGGTGAGCGCGCGATCCTTCGTGCGTGCGCGCCGACCGCCGCCTGTCCCGCCACGCAGGGTCAGCGGGACAGCTCCAGGTCTGCCGGCGAACGGGTCTCCGCGTCGCGGCCGGCCGCATCCAGCTCGTGCAGGCGCGCGTCACCGGCGGCCCGCCACGCGTGCCCGACCGGGCCGTCGAGGAAGTCGAACGACATGCGGCGGATCGCCTCGCCATCCCCCTGCCGCGCCACGGCGAGCAGGCGGTCAACCGCCGATGCCTGTTCCGCGGACATCGCAGCCGCGCGCTCGTCCGGCAGCGGCCCGATCCGCACGCGCTGCCACTGCAGCCCGGCCGCCATCGCCTCGTCGCGCGGCTCGGCATCGCGGCAATCCATGCGGCACAGGGGCGGGGGCGCCAGTTCCTCGACATGGGCGCGCTCCCCCAGCCGCTCGTAAACGCTGGTGCGATAGAAGAACAGATGGTCCTGGGAGCGATGGATGACATCGCGCGCGGGGTCTGGCTGGACCTCGCGCTTGGCCAGGAACGGCTCGCTGGCGAGCGCGTTCAGGTAATCGACCATCAGGTTGCCGCTGCGCGTGGACAGGCCGTCGAGCTCGTAGCCGCCACCGATGTTGCTGTGCGCGCCGGCGACGGCCACGTTGAGGGAGCGGCCGTCGGGGGTCATGCCCGGGTCGGTCACGCGGGTGCCCTGGAACAGGTTGCGTTGCTCGTCCAGCGCGGTGATCTGGAAACTGGACACCACCGACCCCGCCAGGCGCCTGTCGTGGCTGCGCGGCTCCCCGGTCCCCACCGGATCGAACATGCCCACCGCCTGGACCACGGTACCGCCCTCCCGTAGGGCGGGACGGGTGTACTCGACTGCTTCGACCAGGCCGTCGCGGCCGCGCGTGACGATCGCGCCTTCCGGATCCTGGATGCCCCGTTCCTCGACCATCCTGGTGAAGCCTGCCGCCTGCTCGGCGCCGCGGCTGAAGCCGATCGACGCCAGGCGGATGTCGGCCTCGGGATTTTCCCGCAGCCAGCCCTGTGCCTGGGACGCGAACTGCAGGTACATGTCCTCCAGCCGGGCCCGGTAGGTGTGCCCCCGCGCGGCATCCCAGCTTCCGGCGAGGCCACCCTGGGTGCCGACGCCTTCGACATAGCCCGCTCCGATCTCGGTTTCGCCGCCGCGGTGCCGCGTTTCGATCTGCTCGAAAATCCGCGCGACATTGGTATGGTTCTCCGGAGAGTCCCGATACATGCTGTTTGCGGTGCCATCAAAGGCCGCAACGAACAGGCGGTCATCGCCTGAGTTGCGATCGAGCAGGACGGGAGCGGAGAACTCCGCCAACTGCCGCTGCGCATTCTCGTAGGTTGCAAGGTCCACGGCGGTCGCCTGGATTGTCCTTGCGCCGTCGGGATGACGTTCTCCGCCCATCCTGCACCTCCATGTCGCTCAGGGTCGGATCAGTAGGTCCTGCTCCACGCCAGCACTGGCTCGTCGCGGTGCCCGCTGTGCCGGTTGCCCGGCTCCTGCAGTTCCTTGGTCGGGATAAACGCCCGCATGTAGACGTTGATGGTGCGGTCGTTGACTTCGAGGATGATGCCGGGATTGGTGATCGACACGCCTTCGCGGATCTCTTCCCTCGGTACGTTGTGCAGGATCAGCCTGTCCTTGAAGATCGCGGCAATATCGATCGTGGCCTCGTGCGATACCCCGTCCTTCGAACGCCAACTCACCCGCGCAGGCCCCGGGAACCCGCGTATGCCGAGGTAACCCGCCCTCAGGTTGCCTGGGTACTTGCCTGCGAGTGATTCCGATGAGATCGCCAGATGATCGTCCGGCTCCGTTCGGCTGTAGCCCCCGTACTGGATCGTGCACCCGTAGGTGGAATAGCAGAAGCCACCAAAGTTGTGCTGTACGAACTTCAGCGGCCAGTCGGCCACGGTGTTGTCGGGTCGCGAGGGGTTCCGTGCCGCCGTCGTGCGTTCCGTCATGGCCATCCCTTGGCATCCCGCCGTCACCAGCACGGCGGCCAGCATGGCCGCGAGTGCTCCGTACGAATGCGCCATCCCGGCGCGGCGCGCGCCTTCCTGCGCTTGCATGTCGACCTCCGTGTCGTGCCCCGCAGGCGATCGCCCCACGGGATCTTTCCGCGACGTTAGCGCGTTACGCCATCCGGTACAACGATGTCCCGCGGCGCCGTCCTCACGGCTCCGGCAGCTTTTCGTCCGGCCAGATCGCCACGTGCGGCACGCCGTCGGCGCCGATCCAGCCGCGATACATGCCCGGCGTGTTGTACGGGAACGCGACGCTGCCGTCGGCGCCGAGCACGATCGCGCCGCCGTCGCCGCCGGCGTCCGGGATCAGCCGGTTGATCACCGCCTCGCCGGCGCGGGCGATGCTGTCGCCCGACAGGCGCACGCGCGCGCAGATCTCGTGCGCGGCGGCCGTGCGGATGTAGAACTCGCCCCAGCCGGTGCCCGACACCGCGCAGCGGTCGTCGGCCCAGGTGCCGGCGCCGATGATCGGCGCGTCGCCGACGCGGCCGTAGCGCTTGTTGGTCATGCTGCCGGTCGAGGTGCCCGCGGCCAGCAGGCCCTGCGCGTCCAGCGCCACCGCGCCCACGGTGCCGAAATAGGCCTTGGCCGGGGCGTCCGACAGCAGCGCATGCGGCTTGCTGTCGTCGCGCAGCGCCTTCTGCAGCTGCTGCCAGCGCTTCTCGGTGCGGAAGTACGCAGGATCGACCAGGGCGATGCCTTCCTCCCGAGCGAAGCGTTCGGCACCTTCGCCGACCATCATCACGTGGCGCGAGCGCTCCATGATTGCGCGGGCCAGGGTGATCGGATTGCGCACCCGGTGCAGGCCGGCGGCGGCGCCCGCGCGGCCGGTGGCGCCGTCCATGATCGAGGTGTCGAGTTCGTTCCTGCCGTCGTGGGTGAACACCGCGCCACGGCCGGCGTTGAACATCGGCGCGTCCTCCAGCGCGACGATCGCGGCGGTCACCGCGTCGAGTGCCGGCTTGCCGGCGACCAGTTCCGCATGGCCGGCGCGCAGCGCCGCTGCCAGTGCGGCCCTGGCGGCGGCTTCCTCTTCCGGCGTGAGGTCGCCGGGCTCGACGCCGGCGCCGCCGTGGATCACCAGGCGCGGCGCGTCCTGGGCGAGCAGGACGCCGCCCTGCACCGCATGGCGGCGCGTCCACATCGGGGCCTCGACATCGCCCGAAGGCAGATGCAGCACCGAGTCGACGCCCACGCCGACCACGTCCACGCGATCCAGCCGCATCGGCAAGTCCTCCTGCTGCGCCTGCGCGAACCCGCCGCGCACCACGGTCGCGCCCGCGCCGGGTGCGGTCGCATAGACGCGCGCGCGGCCGTCGGCCTCGACCGCCAGCGCCGCGTCCTCGTCCACCCCCAGGCCCAGCACGGGGCGCCCACCGGAAAGCGTCTCGGCCTTGGCGACGAAGGCGAGCAGGCGGCCAAGCCGGTTGCGCTCGCGGAAGTGGGTGTCGGTCAGCACGCCGCGCAACTGCGGCAGGTCGAGGAAGCCGGTCTCGATCGTGTTGTCCGGGCCGAGCGGATCGGCGAGCGCGCGCGGGCTGGTCTGGCTGCCGCCATCCATCGCGCCGTAGACGAACTCACCGAGGATGGCGAGCCCCGCGCTGGTGCCGCCGAGTGGCTTGCCGGCGCGCACGTGTTCCTCCAGCGCGCGTTCCACCGGCGTGCCCTTCCAGTAGCGGATGTAGCGGGACTGGTCTCCGCCGGCGATGAAGATCCCGTCTGCCTTGCGCAGCGCCGCCAGCAGCCTGCGGTCGCTGGAGGCCTCGCGGTTGGCGACCACGAAAGTCTCCACCGAGGCCACGCCGCCGACCTCGTCGTGGAACTCGACGCCGATCTCGCCGCCGAGCGAAGCGCGCAGCACCACCACGTGGCCATTGCCGGCCTTGTCCAGGAACCAGCGCAGCGCCTCGACGTTGCGGTCGCCGCCGCCCATCAGCAGCAGGCCCGGGGCCGGCTGCCCGGGCGTGGGCAGCGCGCGGTCGCCGACGAAGTGGCGTTGGTAGTCCGCAGCCGCCGCCGGCAGCGCCAGCAGGCCGAGCGCCGCCAGCAGCAGCGCGCCGATCGCACGTGGTGTCGTCATCCGCTTGTTCCTTCGGCCGCGATGCCGGCCCCTTGCAAAGGAGACGAACCTTGGCGCGATTTCCCTCCGCGGGCAAACGCGCGCGGGTGCGGCGATCGGCTATCGTGCGGCCATGCCCACGCCGCTGGACGACTGGTTCGCACGCGAGATCCTCGTCCACGAGGCGCCGCTGTCGCATTACCTTGCGCGCTGCTGGCCGCACCGCGACGAGATCGCCGACCTGCGCCAGGAGATCTACGCACGGGTGTACGAGGCCGCGGCACGCGAACTGCCGCGCCAGCCCAAGGCCTTCCTGTTCACCACGGCGCGCCACCTGGTCACCGACCGGGTGCGCCGCGGCAAGGTGGTCTCGATCGAGCCGATGGGTGATTTCGAGCCCTCGTCCGTCCTGGTGGATGAGGTGTCGCCCGAACGCTGGTGCGGCGGACGGCAGCGGCTGGCGCGGCTGGCAAGGGCATTCGACCGGCTGCCCGACCGCTGCCGCGAGGTGGTGTGGCTGCGCCGGGTCGAACACCTGTCGCAGCGCGAAGTCGCGCAGCGGCTCGGGATCAGCGAGAAGACCGTGGAAAAACACATCGCCAAGGGAATGCGGCTGATCGCCCTGTACTACTACGGCGGCGAGGACGCGGCTGCGCCCGCCGGACTGGCAGCTGACGCCGAGGGCGACGCCGACGCGCCGCGCCAGGCGGACCAGGGCGGCGATGTCCGCTGAGTCGCTCGAGGCCCAGGCC
>JAEXTE010000383.1 GCA_023453655.1 Pseudomonadota bacterium | reverse complement strand
CTTTCTGTCGCGCATGACCGGCGTGTCGCTGCAGCCAGGCGACTTCGACGAATCGGCGCTGGAGCCGCACCTGCGCGCCAACCTGCGCCTGGTCGACGTGCGCGGGCGCGGCGGTGGCCAGGTGCTGGCCGAATCACGCGACCTGGACGCTCTGCGTGCGCGCTTCGGCGCCCGCGCGGCCGAAGCGTTCTCGGCGCACGCGGCCGAAGGGCTGGCGCGCAGCGGACTGCGCGAGTTTCCGGCCGAGCCGATCCCGCTGTCGGTGCCGGGTGCCGGCGGCGTGCCGGCCTGGCCGGCGCTGGAAGACGACGGCGACAGCGCCTCGCTGGCGGTCCACGCCGATCCCGCGCTGGCCGCGCGCCTGCATCCGCAGGGCGTGCGCCGGCTGCTGGCCATCGCCCTGCAGGACCGGGTGAAGCAGGCGCGCAAGCAGCTGCCGGTGCAACCGAAGACCGCGCTGCTGTATGCGGCGATCGAATCGTCCGGCGAACTGCAGCGCGGCACCCGCGGCGGCGATCGCCTGCGCGAGGACCTGGTCGACGGTGCGCTGGCTGCGCTGCTGGCCGAGGGGCTGGGCGGGATCCGCAATCCGGAAGCGTTCGCCGCGCGTCGCGATGCGGCCGGGCGCGCGCTGTTCGGCGAGGCCATGGCGCGGCTGCAGCAGGCCGAGGCGATCCTGGCCCTGGTCGCCGAGGTCCGCGCGCGGCTCGAGTCGAAGCTGGTCGGCTGGGCCCGGGCCAATCTCGACGACATGCAGGCGCACCTGGCCGCGCTCGCGTATCCGGGTTTCCTGCGCGAGGTGCCCGCCAGCGCGCTGGCCGCGTATCCGCGTTACCTCAAGGCGCTGTCGGCGCGGGCCGAGCGCGCGCAGCGCGATCCACTACGCGACCAGCAGCGCATGCTCGACCTCAAGCCCTTGATGGACGCGCTGGCCGAGGCCCGGGCGGCCGGGCGCGGCACCGAGGCCGAGCACGACGCGCTGCGCTGGGACCTGGAAGAGGTGCGGGTGGCGACCTACGCCCAGGAACTCGCCGCGCGCGGCGGGGCGACGGCGAAGAAGTTGGCGGCGCGGATCGCGGCGCTGGACTGATCCCTTCGGAACGGCGCATGCGCGGCGCGGCCTGGTTACCGGATCCGGTGGCGCGCTCGCCGACCGGCGTCGGCGGCGGGTTGCCGGATCCCGTGAGGTGGGTTACTCGACCCGCTGCACCTTGGCCTGGGTGTTGTAGCCGTCGATGCGCATGTACCACACGCCCATCACCCCGGGCTTGATGTACACCTTGGGCCTGGTCTTGCGCACACCATTGAGCGAGGTCGCATCGGTCTGCACCCAGACCTGGCCGTTGTCGAGCGTGTAGCGCTTGCGGCTGCCGAACCCGGTGAACTCGCCTGCGATGCTGGCCTCGATCGGCTCCTGGGAGCCGAAGTGGAAGAATCCGCGGTTCTTCTCCACCACTTCCTGGCGGCCTTCCTCGCGGGCCTCCTCGACTGCGGCGGCGACCGCTGCCGAGGTCTGCTGTTCGACGCGACGATCGAGCCAGGCGTTGAGCCGGGCCAGTTCTTCGGCGCTGAGCTTGTCCAGGCCGGCGGCCTTGAATTCCTCGGCGCTCATTGCCTGCTGCAGCGGCGGTGCGTCCTGCGCGCCGGCGAGCGCGGGCAGGGCGAGCAGGGTAGCGAGCAGCAGGGCGGGGATCGGTCGCATGGCTGTTCCTCTCGGCGGGAGACCGATAGTGTAGGACGTCCCCCGCCGTCGAATGCATCGCCGCCGTGACCTCCGGCCTCGAAACCTGGCTTGCCTCGCCCGCCGGCGCCGCGATCGCCCCGGCGCTGCGCGAGGCCATGCGGGCGGCCGGCCGCGACCTCGACGCGGATCCGGCCTCCGCGCCGGAGCTCGAGGACACGTTGGCGTCCCTGGTCCTGCTTGGCGCCGACGGCGATTCGGTTGCCGCGGCGATCCTGTTCGAACTGCCGCAGCTGGCCGCACGCGTGGAAGCCGCGCTGCCGCCGCGCCACGCCGCCGTCGCCGCCCTGCTCGACGGCCAGCGCGCGGCCAGCCAGGTGTGGACGCTGCACGCCGAGAGCACCGGCAAGGGCAACACCGAGGGCCTGCGCCGCCTGCTGCTGGCCATCGTGCGCGACCTGCGGGTGGTGCCCATCCTGCTGGCGCGCCAGCTGGCGCGGATGCGCCATGCCGCCGCGCTGCCCGAGGAGGAACGCCAGGCACTGGCCCGGCTGACCCGCGACATCCTCGCGCCGCTGGCCAACCGCCTGGGCATCTGGCAGCTCAAGTGGGAACTCGAGGACCTGGCCTTCCGCCACCTCGAGCCCGAGACCTACCGCAGCATCGCCGCGCTGCTGGACGAGAAGCGCACCGACCGCGAGCGCTACATCGCCGGGGGCAGCGCCGAACTCGACCGCGCCCTGCGCGCGCAGGGCATCGAGGCCGACATCGCCGGCCGTGCCAAGCACATCTACAGCATCTGGAAGAAGATGCGGAAGAAGGACGTGCCGATCGGCGAGCTCTACGACCTGCGCGCGGTGCGCGTGCTGGTCGACGATATTCCCGCCTGCTATGCCGCGCTGGGCGTGGTGCATGCGCTATGGGCGCCGGTGCCGGGCGAGTTCGACGACTACATCGCGCGCCCGAAGAACAACGACTACCGCTCGCTGCACACGGCCGTGCTCGGGCCCGAGGGCAAGACCCTGGAGGTGCAGATCCGCACCCGGGAGATGCACGAGCAGGCCGAACTGGGCGTGGCCGCGCACTGGCGCTACAAGGAGACCGGCGGTTCGCAGCGCTCGGCCGCGGGCAATGCCGCGCTGGAGCGCAAGATCGAATGGATGCGGCGCCTGCTCGAGGCGCATGCCGAAGGCGAGGAGGGCGCGGGCCTGGCCGGCTCCTTCGACACCGAACTGGTGGAGGACCGCATCTACGTGCTCACCCCGGCCGGCGAGGTGATCGACCTGCCCAGCGGCGCGACCCCGCTCGACTTCGCTTACCACGTGCACACCATGGTCGGACACCGGTGCCGTGGCGCGAAGGTGGACGGGCGCATCGTGCCGCTCGACCACAGGCTGCGCAGCGGCGACCGGGTCGAGATCCTGACGGCCAAGGAGCCGGAACCGCGCCGCGACTGGCTGGTGGCGGCCAACGGCTTCCTCGCCAGTCCGCGCGCACGGGAGAAGGTGCGCACCTGGTTCCACCGCCTCGACCGCGAGCGCAACCTCCAGGCCGGCCGAGAGATGCTCGATCGCGAACTGCGGCGCATGGGCCTGCTGCAGTCCGACCTGCAGCCGGTGCTGGCCCGCTTCAACGTCGCCGCCGTGGACGAACTGCTGGTGCTGGTGGCGCTGGGCGACATCGGTCCGCACCAGGTCGGGCGCGCGCTGCAGGAGCACGAACGCGCCAGCGCGCGCAGCGAGGCGGACGCCGCGCCTGCGCAGCCGCAGCCGCGCCGGCGCGTGCCCCAGGCC
>JAEXTE010000374.1 GCA_023453655.1 Pseudomonadota bacterium | reverse complement strand
GGACAGCGCCACCGCCCACCTGCTGGCGGCCGCGCGGGCCGATCCGAAGCACCCGCAGCTCGGCGAGTCGGCGGCCGTGCTGACGGACGCGCTGGGAACTGCCGCGGCCGATGCCATCGCGCGCGATCGCGACGACGATTCCGGACTGCTGTTGCGCGCCGCCGCGCGCGTGCGCGAAGGCGCCGGCGCCGTGCCGGCCGATGCGCTGCGCCGCTGGCAGGACGGCGTCGGCAAGGCGCTGTCGACGCGCATGGAGGCCGCCGCAGGCAAGCTCGATCGTGCGCGCGCGCAGCGCGTCGTCGAATTCGCGGGCCTGGCCGGCCTGCCGGCGCCCGCCAGGCAGCGGCTGCAGGCGCAGGCCGCGCGCGTGCCGGACCTCGGCGGCCGCACTGCGGACGACCTCGACGGCATGGTGCTGCTCGAAGGCCCCGGCAAGCCGGTCGCCGCCTTCCCCCGTCCCGTGAGTCGCGCCGAGTACGCGCGTTTCGCCGAAGTCAACGGCCGCGAACCGGCCCTGTGCCGCGAACGCATCTCGCTGCTGCGCGTGCTCGACCCGCGCAACTGGCAGACGCCTGGCTTCGAGCAGGGCGACGGCGATCCGGTGGTGTGCGTGTCCTGGCGGGACGCCGAGGCGTATGCGCAATGGCGCGGGCGTCGCGACGGACATCGCTACCGGCTGGCGACCGCGGCCGAAGCCGCCCGCCTGCCGGCGGCCCCTGGCGAACGCGCAGTGTCGGAATGGCGCGCCGACTGCGGCGACAGCTGCGCACGCCGCGCGGCCACGGGCCCGAGCTGGCGCACCGACAGCCGTTCGCGCTCGCTGGTGGCCGAACGCGGCTACGACGACGTCGGCTTCCGCCTCGTCCGCGACCTTTAGCCCGACCGCGCCGGCGCCACCGGCAGCGTGCGCTGGCGCCGTAAGCGCAGCGCGCGGACGCAGGGTCACGGCAGGCGTTGAGGGCGGCCACGGCGCGGGCGGCGGCGCAGATCGCCCGCACCAGGCGCATGGTGGCGTCGTTGCCCGGCTGCCAGGCGTGGATGTCGGCCTCGTCGACCAGGATGCTGGGACCACCTTGGCGTGGGCGTCCGTCATGACCCGAGCCATGTTGCGTCGCACGCCCCCTGCGCCGCCGCGCGCCGGTGCGCCCGGTAGAATCCACGCATGTCATCGCCCCCCTCCTTCGCGCAGCGCGTGCAGCGCCTGTTCCTCACCGGCCTGCTGACCCTGCTGCCGATCTGGCTGACCTGGGTGGTGGTCAAGTTCGTGTTCGTGCTGCTGTCGGACATCAGCCGCCCCTGGGTGGGTCCGCTGGCGCAGCAGGTCGCGGCCTGGGCGCCCGACACCCTGGGCTGGATCAACGCCAGCTCCGTCCAGGCGACGGTGGCCATGGCGGCCACCCTGCTGCTGATCCTCGCGGTGGGCTGGCTGGCGCGGCGCGTGGTCGGCCAGCGCCTGCTGTCGTGGCTGGAAGCGCTGGTGCAGCGCATCCCGCTGGCCAACATCATCTATTCCAGCGCGCGCAAGCTGCTCGACATCCTGCAGACCAAGCCGGACGGCACCCAGCGCGTCGTGCTGATCGACTTCCCGCACAGCCAGATGAAGTCGGTGGGCTTCGTCACCCGCGTGATCCGCGAAGCGGGCACCGGGCGCGAGCTGGCGGCGGTGTACGTGCCGACCACGCCCAACCCGACCTCCGGCTACCTGGAGATCGTGCCGGTGGAGAAGATCACGCCCACCGACTGGACGGTCGACCAGGCCATGAGCTTCATCATCAGCGGCGGCGCGGTGGCGCCCGACACCATTCCCTTCGATCCGCCGGCGCGGCCGGCCGCCCCCTGAGCACGATGGGCGCGCGCCTGCTCGACGACCGCGCCACCCGCCTGTTCATCGCGCTCGCGGCGTTCTTCTGCGCCAACGCGGTGCTGGCCGAGTTCATCGGGGTCAAGATCTTCGCGCTCGAGGACACGCTCGGCATCGCGCCGCTGGAATGGAACCTGTTCGGCCAGACCGGTTCGCTGAGCTTCACCGCCGGCACCCTGCTGTGGCCGGTGGTCTTCATCTTCACCGACGTCATCAACGAGTTCTTCGGCCGCCGCGGCGTGCGCATGATCTCGTGGATCGCGGTGGGCCTGATCCTCTACGGCTTCGCGTTCGCCTTCATCGCGATCTCTCTGGCGCCGGCCGGCTGGTGGGTGGAGGCGGCGCAGGCTCAGGGCGTGCCAGACTATCAGGCCGCATTCGCCGCGATCTTCGGCCAGGGCATGTGGACCATCGCCGGCTCGGTCACCGCCTTCCTGGTCGGCCAGCTGATCGACGTGCAGGTGTTCCACCGCATCCGCCGCGCCACCGGCGAGCGCTTCATCTGGATGCGCGCTACAGGTTCGACTGCGGTGTCGCAGCTGGTCGACAGCTTCGTGGTGATCTGGATCGCCTTCGTGCTCGGCCCGCAGCAGTGGCCGACCTCGCTGTTCCTGGCGGTGAGCAGCGTGAACTACCTCTACAAGATGGCGGCGGCCATCGCCCTGATCCCGCTGCTGTACCTGGTGCGGCGCGGCATCCGCGCCTATCTCGGCCTTGAGCGCGAGCGCGAACTGCGCGCGGCCGCCGCACAGGACTGAAGCGGCCGCGGTCCGGCCGACCCCCTGGCGCGGAGATCGACGGCGCCAGGAGACGGCGCCATCGCAGGGGTCCGTGGTCGAAG
>JAEXTE010000351.1 GCA_023453655.1 Pseudomonadota bacterium | reverse complement strand
TTGAGCCCCCGGGGGCCGTGGGGGGGGCGCGCGCGCCCGACATTGCGCACCAGGGCGTCCACGCCCTCGTTGTTGAAGCCCAGCCGGTTGATCAGGGCGCGGTGCCGCGGCAGCCGGAACATCCGCGGGGTGGGGTTGCCCGCCTGCGGACGCGGGGTGATCGTGCCGATCTCGACGAAGCCGAAGCCCAGCCCGAACAGCGCGTCGATGTGCGCGCCGTTCTTGTCCAGGCCGGCGGCCAGGCCGACCGGATTGGGGAATTGCAGCCCCAGCACGCGGCTGGGGAACGGTCGCGGCCGCGGACCGAGCACGGCGCCGGCGTGGAGGCGCTGCAGTGCGTCGAGGCCACGCAGGCCGAGCAGGTGCGCGCGTTCGGCCTCCAGGCCGAACAGCAGCGGGCGGAGCAGGCCGTACATGTCAGCTGGCGAGCCCCAGCCAGATCAGGCCGCCGAAGAACACCAGCGCGAGGACGATGCCGATGGTGCCCAGTACCAGCATGACGTAGCCGAGGATCAGGCCGGCCAGGGCCATGCCGTCGCCGTCGAGGCGCTCGGGAGCACGCCGGATCTCGGCCCGCGCCATGTGCCCGGTGATGATGGCGGCGATGCTGCCGATCAGCGGCAGCAGGGACCAGCCGAGGATGCCGGCGACCAGGCTGACCACGGCGAGCGAGCTCGTCTGGCGGGTTGGAACGTTCATTCGGATCCTCCGGATCGTGGATGCGCGGCAAACGGACGGCAGTCGCGGGCGAACATGCGTCCGGTCACCGGACCCCGCGCCCGGCCCGCGTCGAACCGGTGCGGGCAGGCCGGGGCTGCGGCGCCGCAGCATCGCATATCGCGCGCCGGGCGTCGCCGGCCGGGGGCGCGTCAGAGGTCGAACTTGATGCCCTGGGCCAGCGGCAGCGCATCCGAGTAGTTGATGGTGTTGGTCTGGCGGCGCATGTAGGCCTTCCACGCGTCCGAGCGCGACTCGCGGCCGCCGCCGTTTCCCTTCCCCCCCCCGACGCCGCCGCCGATCTCTGCGCCCGAGGTGCCGATGTTGACGTTGGCGATGCCGCAGTCCGAACCGGCCGCCGACAGGAAGGCCTCGGCATTGCGCAGGTCGGTGGTGAAGATCGACGAGGACAGGCCCTGCGGCACCGCGTTCTGCAGCTCGATCGCCTCGTCCAGGCTGCTGTACTTCATCACGTACAGGATCGGGGCGAAGGTCTCGGTCTGCACCACCTCGGCGTCGTTGGACAGGCCGGTAACCAGGGTCGGCAGGACGAAGAAGCCCTTGCGGTCGGTCAGCGCGGCGCCGCCGCTCTCGACCGTGCCGCCGGCCGCCTTGGCGCGCTCGATGGCGTCCAGGTAGGCGTCGACCGCGCCCTGGCTGTTGAGCGGGCCCATCAGGTTGGCCGGGTCGGTGGGGTCGCCGATCTTCTTCTCCACCTGCGCATAGGCGGCCTTGAGCTTGGCCAGCACTTCGCCGTAGATCGACTCGTGCACGAACAGGCGGCGGGTGGTGGTGCAGCGCTGGCCGGCGGTGCCGACCGCGCCGAACACGATGGCCGGGATCGCCAGCTTCAGGTCGGCGGAGGGGTCGACGATGATTGCGTTGTTGCCGCCCAGTTCCAGCAGCGAGCGGCCCATGCGCCGCGCCACGCGCTCGCCGACGATGCGGCCCACGCGGGTCGAGCCGGTGAAGCTGACCAGGGCCACGCGCTTGTCGTCGACCATGCGCTCGGCCAGCGCATTGTCGGTGTCGTTGAACAGGAAGAAGATGTCCGGGAAGCCGCCCTTGCGCAGCGCCTCGTTGCAGATCTTCATCGAGGCGATGGCCGACAGCGGGGTCTTGCCGGAAGGCTTCCAGATCGATATGTCGCCGCAGACCGCGGCCACGAACGCGTTCCAGGCCCAGACCGCGACCGGGAAGTTGAACGCCGAGATGATGCCGACGATGCCCAGCGGGTGCCACTGCTCGTACATGCGGTGGCCGGGGCGCTCGGAGTGCATGGTCAGGCCGTAGAGCTGGCGCGAAAGGCCGACGGCGAACTCGCCGATGTCGATCATCTCCTGCACTTCGCCATCGCCCTCGGGCTTGGACTTGCCCATTTCCAGCGCGACCAGCGAGCCCAGCGCGTCCTTGTGCGTGCGCAGCGCCTCGGCGCACAGCCGGATCGCCTCGCCGCGGCGCGGGGCCGGGGTGGTGCGCCAGACCTTGAACGCGGCCTGGGCGCGCTCGACGATCAGCTCGTAGTCGGCCTGCGAGGAAGCCTGGACGCGGCCCAGCACCTCGCCGGTGGTCGGGTTGACCGGTTCCAGCACGCCGGCGTCGCTGGTCGTGGACCATTCGCCGTTGCCGAGCCAGGTGCCGGATTCGCTCGCGCCGAGGCCGAGGGCGGTAAGGACGGGGTGGGTCATGCTGCGGGACTCCTGTGCGCCGCGGGGCCGCGGGGCGGCAGGTGGGCGCGAATGCGAAAAGAATGGCGCCCCCGGCGCGATTCGAACGCACGACCTTCCCCTTAGGAGGGGGACGCTCTATCCAGCTGAGCTACGGGGGCAGCAGGTGCGCGGATTTTCGCATGTCGCGCGCGCGCATGCCAAAACGGCGGAGGCCCCCGCCGCGGCGCGGGCCGCCGGGGAAGCAGGAAGCGTGGTGGCGGTTTACGGGGTGACGACCAGCTTGCCGCGCATCAGGGCCGAGTGGCCCGGGAACGAGCAGAAGAAGGTGTAGTCGCCGCCGGCCTTGAGCTTGCTGCCGGGGAGCGAGGCGCTGGCGGTCTCGCCGCCACCGATCATCTTGGTGGCCACCAGCACGCGCGCGTCGCCGGCCGGCACGTAGCCCGCGGCAGCGCCGGCCTTGACCGCATCCTTGGCCACGTCGGCCGCGTTGGCGGTCTCGGTCAGGACGATGTTGTGGCCCATTGCCGCGACCGGGAGCTTGCCGGTGTGCTGCAGCTCGAAGCTGATGCTCTTGCAGGCGGCCGAGACCGTCGCGGTCTTGAGGTCGAACTGCATGTTGTCGCCGCCCTTGATCTTGACGGTGCAGTTGGGCGCGGCCTGGGCCACGCCGGCGGCACCGAGGAGGGCGAGTGCGAACAGGGTCTTGCGGACGTTCATTGCGGTCTTCTCCGTGGGGATCGTCTGTTTGTCGACTTGGCGCCATCATCGCCGACGCGCGCCTCGCCTGCCTTGATCTGGATCATCCGGACGCCACCGTACGGACCCCTTGCCCGCCGCGCCATGGCGTTCACAACGGCGCCGGTGCGCATCCCAGCGCCGCCAGTACACCGTGCAGCGCCGGGATGTGCATCAGCCAGGGCGCGGCGATGGTCAGCGCGCCCATCGCCAGCACCAGGGCCGCAGCCCCGCGGCGCAGGCCCGGGCGCTGCAGCCAGCGTCCCATGCGCTGGCCCGACCAGGTCAGCGGCAGCATCACCGGCAGCGTACCCAGGCCGAAGGCGAGCATGGTGAGCGCGCTATTGCGCGGATGCGCCTGCAGCCAGGCTACCGTGAGCAGGCTGAAGCTCAGCCCGCAGGGCAGCCAGCCCCAGAGCGCGCCTATGCCGAGCCGGCGCGCCGCCGTGTCGGCCGGCAGCAGGCGCGCCTGCAGCGGACGCAGCCAGCCCCAGGCGCGCGTGCCCGGCCGCGACAGGAAGCCGGGCAGGGCGCGCAGGCCGAGCAACCGCAGGGCGACCACCACCAGCGCCGCGCCTACCAGGCTGCGCAGGACGATCCCGATCCACGGCTCGCGCAGCACTCCCAGCAGGCCATGGCCGAAGGTGCCGACGATCGCGCCGGCCAGCACGTAGCCGCCGACGCGGCCGAGGTTGAGCTGCAGTGCCGCCGGCCAGCCGCCGCCGGGCGCCGTGGACGCCAGCCCGGTCGCGATTCCGCCGCACATGGCCGCGCAGTGCAGCCCGCCGAGCAGGCCGCTGGTCAGCGCCGCCAGCAGCACCAGCCAGTCAATCGGCATGCGGCGGTTCCGGGGCGCGCGGGCGCTCGCCGCGCGGCCTGTCCTGTTCGTCCTCGCGCAGGATGTCGAGGGCCGGGGTATCGAGGTCGTCGAACTGGCCGCGGCGCACCGCCCAGACGAAGGCCCAGATCGCCAGGCCCAGCAGCACCAGGCTGATCGGCACGAGCAGCAGCAGGATCCTCATCGGGCGGACTCCGGGGCGAGGGCGACGGCGTGCAGCCTGACACGGGGGCGCGCATGCCGGGCAGGGAAGGCGTTCATCGAAGCCTCGCCAGGCGCAGGGCGTTCAGGGTGACCACCAGCGAAGACCCCGCCATCCCCAGCGCGGCGATCCAGGGCGTGACCACGCCGCTGGCGGCCAGCGGGATCGCCAGCAGGTTGTAGCCCAGCGCCCAGCCCAGGTTCTGGCGGATGATGCGGCGGGTGGCGCGCGCGATGCGCACCGCCGCCGGGATGCGCAGCAGGGGGGGGCCGGTCATCACCAGGTCGGCCGCGCGCTGTGCCAGGGCCGCGCCGCTGTCCATCGCCAGCGAGACGTCCGCGCCGGCCAGCACCGGCGCGTCGTTGAGTCCGTCGCCGACCATGGCCACGATCCGCCCCTGCCGCTGGAGGGCGCGCACCAGCGCCAGTTTGTCCTCGGGCCGCTGCCGTGCGTGCGCGGCGTCGATTCCGAGCGGCTGCGCCAGCG
>JAEXTE010000256.1 GCA_023453655.1 Pseudomonadota bacterium | reverse complement strand
GGGGTGAAGGCGAGGCCGGCGGGGCGCGCGATGGCGCGCAAGCTGCAGGGCGACCGGTCGCGCGGGCGCGGCAGCGGGCCGGACGGCGTGGTGACGATGGCGGACGTGAAGCAGGCGGCGGCGGGTGATTCCGCGGCGGCGGCCGACTCCCACCCCAACCCTCCCCCGCGTGCGGGGGAGGGAGCCGGCCAGGCACGCCCACAGGCTTCTCCCCCTCTCCCACCGGCGGGGGAGGGCCGGGGTGGCGGCCCTGCGGCAGCCGCGCAACGCGAAGCCGCAGAGCGCACGGCCATGTCGGCCTCGGGCCGCCCCATGCGCACCCGGCCGCCGTCGGTCTCCGCCAGCGGCCAGCCCGAGCAGCTCAAGGGCGTGCGCCGCAACATGGCCCGGGTCATGGCGGACGCCCACGCCAAGGTGGTCCCCACCACCCTGGTCGACGACGCCGACATCCACGCCTGGCAACCGGGCAACGACGTCACGGTGCGCCTGGTCCGCGCGATCTGCGCCGCGGCCCGCGCCGTGCCCGCGCTCAACGCCTGGTTCGACGGCGACAGGCTGGTGCGCACCCTGCATCCGCACGTCGACATCGGCATCGCGGTCGACACCGACGACGGCCTGTTCGTGCCCGCGCTGCGCAACGCCGACCTGCTCGACGCCGAGGGCGTGCGCGGCGGCATCAACCGCCTGCGCGGGCAGGTGGCCGACCGCAGCATCCCGGCCTCCGAGCTGTCGGGCTACACCATCTCGCTGTCGAACTTCGGCATGTTCGCCGGCCGCTACGCCACGCCGGTCGTGGTGCCGCCGTGCGTGGCGATCGTCGGCGCCGGCCGCGGCCGCCACCAGATCACGCCGGTGATCGGCGGCTTCGAGTCGCACCGGGTGATCCCGCTGTCGCTCACCTTCGACCATCGCGCCTGCACCGGCGGCGAGGCGGCACGCTTCCTCAAGGCCATGCTCGACGATCTCGCGCTGCCGGGCTGAGGCATCGGCACCACTGCCTCGCGCGACAGGAGGATCCATGCACCGCAGCCGCCTTGCCGGGTTCATGATCGACTGTCGCGAAGGCAGGCTGGAAGACGCCGCCGCGTTCTGGAGCCGTGCGCTCGACCTGCCGATCGTCGACCCCGACGAAGGGGGCGGCGGCCGCTATGCGGTGCTGGGCGCGGGCCCGGGTGGCCTGCACGTGGAAGTGCAGATGGTCGAGCACCCGCCGCGCGTGCACCTGGACATCGAAGCCGACGACATCGACGCCGAGGCCGCGCGGCTGGAAGCGCTGGGCGCGCGTCGCATCGAATGCGTACGCGGGCGCTGGTGGGTCATGGAGGCGCCCACCGGCCACCGCTTCTGCGTGGTGCCCCTGCGCGATCCCGAGCGTCGCGCCACGCCCACCACCTGGCATTGCCCGCCTCCGCCGCCCCCACCGGAGCCATCCGCATGAGCCACCACAGCCGCCTGAGCACCTTCGTGCTGGACTGCAACGCCGACGAACTCGCGCCGCACGTCGAGTTCTGGAGCCGAGCGCTGGGCAAGCCGGTCGACGCCCTCGACGAAGACGGAGACGGCAGGTACGCCCGGCTGCACACCGAAGAGGACGAGCCGGTCCTGCTGCTGCAGAAGGTCTCGCACCCGCCGCGCATCCACCTCGACATCGAGACCGACGACGTCGAGGCCGAGGTCGAGCGCCTGGTCGCGCTGGGCGCGCGCCGGATCGAGCAGGTCCATACCTGGGTGGTGATGGAAGCGCCCAGTGGCCACCGCTTCTGCGTGGTGCGCCAGCAGCGCAAGCCGTTCGGCCCGCACCTCAACCGCTGGGACTAGGGCCGCTTCGGCGCCGCCCCGGTCCGCGCGGCGGCGCTGCGCGCACGCACCTGCCCGAACTCCGAGTCCGCGTCCCACGTCGGCCAGTGCGTGCCGTCGGCGATCTCGCGGCCGAGCGCGTACAGCAGGTCGACGTCCTGCGCCTGGCCGCTCGCGTCCCAGTCCGGCGACCAGCGGTCGCAGGGACGGTGGTAGCAGTCGGCGAAATAGCGCTCGCGCAGGGCCTGGCCGCTGGCGACGCCGCCGTCGATGCGGTCCAGGCCGGCGCCGACGGTGACCGCCGGCACGCCCGCGCGCGCAAACGCGAAGTGGTCGGCGCGGTAGAAGAAGCCCGACTCCAGGTTGGGATCGGGCGAATAGGCGCGGCCGTTGGCCTCGGCCACGCGCCGCAGGTCGCGCTCCAGCGAGACGCGACCCCTGCCCCAGGCGGCGATGTCGCGGGTCGGACCGTCCGGGCTCAGCATCTCGATGTTGAGTACCGCGGCGGTGGTCTCGAGCGGCGCCAGCGGATTGGCCACGTAGTAGCTCGCCCCCTGGAGGCCCTTTTCCTCGGCGGTGAGCGCGACGAACATCAGGCTGCGCCGCGTGCGCGGCGCCTGCGCATGCATCCGCGCCAGCTCCAGCACCGCGGCCACGCCGGTGGCGTTGTCGATCGCGCCGTGGCGGACCGGATCCCCGCTCGAATCGGGCTCGCCGAGGCCGTAGGCGTCCCAGTGCGCCGAATAGATCACCGTCTCGTCCGGCGCACCCTCGCCATCGAGCCGGCCGATCACGTTGCGCGTGACCACCTCGTCGCGCACCACGTCGAACGACGCCGACAGCCGGGCGTCGCCCAGCGCCACCGGCGTGAAATCGCGGGGCTGCGCACGCGCCTTTTCGCGCTCGAAGTCGTGCCCGGCGGCGGCGAACAGCGATTCGGCCAGGCTGCGCTGCATCCAGCCGCGCAGCAGGGTGTGGTAGCTGGCGGCGTCCTCGCGCGGGATGTCGAACAGCGGCGAGAGTCCCGAACTGCGCACCGTGCCCCAGCCGTAGGCCGCCGGTGCGGTCTCGTGCACGATCACCGCGCCGGTCGCGCCGCGGCGCGCGAGTTCCTCGTACTTGTAGGTCCAGCGGCCGTGGTAGGTCACCGCGCGGCCGTCGAAGGCGCCGGGTTCCTCGGTCTCGAAGTCCGGGTCGTTGCCCAGCACCACCGCGATCCTGCCGGCCAGGTCCACGCCCTTGTAATCGTCCCAGCCGCGCTCGGGCGCGCTGATGCCGTAGCCGACGAAGACCAGCGGTGCCTGCTCCACCTCGACGCGATCCACCGGGCTCAGCGTCTGCAGCGTGAGGTCGTCGCCGTTGACCAGCTCGCGCTCGGCCCCGGCGTCGTGCAGGCCCGCGCGCACCGGGCCCTTCACCTGCGCGCGCACCAGCGGCACCGGCTGGATCCAGCCGCCATCCTCGCCGCCCGGCGCCACGCCCGCCTTGCGGAACTCCTCGACCAGGTACTCGACCGTGCGCTCTTCGCCCGGCGTTGCCGGCGCGCGGCCCTCGAAGGCATCCGAGGCCAGCACCTCGACGTGGCGCAGCAGCGCCTCGGCGCTGGCGGCCGGTGTCGCGGCCAGCGCGGGCAGCGCGGCGAGGGACAACGCAAAGGCGAGCACGCAATGCAATGGCTTCATGCTGACGTCGCTCCGGACAAGGACCTGCCGCCAGTCTAGGCGAGCGGTGGCACGGACGCTCAGGCCTGGCGGGCGAGCCGGTCCAGCCACGCGCACAGGCCCTGCGCGTTGATCTCGATGTCGCCGCCCAGCACGGCATCCACGCGCGTCTCGGCGTCGCCCACGCCGTGCGCGATGGCGCGCTCGATGAACAGCGCGCGCATGCGCCCGGCGATGCGCGCATGGCGATCGGGCTGGCCGGCCGCGTCGCGCGCGATCTCCGCCAGCCGGTCGACCAGTTCCACCAGCGACTCGCCCAGGCGTGCGCAGTCCTCGACCGCGGCGTAGTGGGCGATGCGGATGGCGGCCGGATCCTCGGCCACCAGGCGCCGGATCGAAGCCTTCATCTGCCCGGGATCGAACTGCACCGGCGAGGTGGTCGGCACGGCGAAAGCGCCATTGCCGTTGTCGAATTCCCGATAGGACAGGCCGAAGGCGTCGCCGGCGAACCAGCTGCGCGAGGCGGCGTCCCAGACGCTGTAATGGTGCAGGGCGTGGCCCGGCGTGTCGGCGCAGCGCAGCGGCCGCCCGGCCAGATCCACAACGTGGCCATCGTCGGCCACCACCACGCGCTCGGCCTCCACCGGCAGCATGCCGGCATGGTCGCGCGCGAACATCGCCTCGCCGTACACCGCGCGTGCGCTGGCGATCAGCTTCGATGGATCGATCATGTGCTGCGCGCCGCGCGGATGCACCACCAGCCTGGCATTGGGCAACGCGCGCATCAGCGGCCCCGCACCGCCGGCGTGGTCCAGGTGCACGTGGGTGACCAGCAGCCATTCCACCGCCTCGCGCGCCACGCCGGCCGCGTCGATGGCCTCGAGCACGCGCCCGGCGCAGGTCGCGGTACCGCAATCGACCAGGGCGGCGCGGCCGCCGTCGCCGTGCACCAGCCAGGCCGCACACAGTCCCGGCCGGATGTAGCCGGTGTCGATCAGGGTGATGCCATGCCGGTCCATCGCGGCCTGCCTCAGCGCCGGCGGCGGAACAGCAGGTGGCGCACCGCGAACGCGAGGCCCAGTGCGGCCAGGAACACGCCGTAGCCCAGCGCCGTGGCCAGGATCTGCGGCCACAGCCGACCGTAACTGGCGTCGGCGTTGTCGAGCGACCAGTACACGCTCCACAGGAACGCGCCGACCGACAGCAGCAGGGTCGCCAGGTCGTACAGCACGCGCGCCGCGGTGCGCGGCTGGCGCGGGAACAGCCAGTACAGCGTGGCCAGGATCGCGAACCAGGGCAGGAACAGGATCAGGGTGAGGTTGAGTTCGACCAGCGGGTTCATGCCTGCACCGCCTTGGTTGCGGCCTTTTCCGCGTCGGCGGCGGCCAGCGCGTCGAGCGCGGCCTGCACCGCCGCCGCGTCCACGCCCTCGCCCAGGGTCGCCGGCGCCTGCGCCAGCGCCAGTTCGCCGCGGCGCAGGCCGGCGATGGCCTGCCCGGCGTCGCGCGGCGCGTCGAAGGCCTGGCTCTGCAGCAGCACGCGGTCGCCTTCCACCAGCTTGAAGTAGAACTTCCCGTCGGCCTCGCGATACTGCTTGAACGCGGCCAGCGGCGGTTTCTCCGCGGCTTCGACCTCCATCGCACCCAGCTGCACCTTCGACAGGTCGCACAGGCCCACCGCCTCGCGCAGCTGCGACAGCAGCGGGGTGGCGTAGCGCTCGCGCAGGCGGCGCGCGCCATCGCGCAGGGTGTCCTCGATGTCGCCGGGACGCGCGACGAGGTCGAGGTAGCGGTCGCGCAGCGGCGCGATCTCGCGCTCGACCAGGTCGAACAGGCGCTGCTTGGCGTCGCCCCAGCCGATCCCGTCGGCGAAGGCCTGCGCGAACGCGGCCGATTCCTCGGCGGTGGCGAAGGCCTGGTACAGCTGGAACAGCGCCGAGCCCTCGGTCTGTTTGGGCTCCCCCGGCGCGCGCGAATCGGTGACGATCGAGAACACCAGCTTCTTCAGTTCAGCCGGCGGCACGAACATCGGGATGGTGTTGCCGTAGCTCTTGCTCATCTTGCGACCGTCCAGTCCGGGCAGCGTGGCCACGTGCTCCTCGATCGCGGCCTCGGGCAGGGTGAACCACTCGCGTCCGTAAACGTGGTTGAAGCGCTGGCCGAAGTCGCGCGCCATCTCGATGTGCTGCACCTGGTCGCGGCCCACCGGCACGCGGTGCGCGTTGAACAGCAGGATGTCGGCGGCCATCAGCACGGGGTACATGAACAGGCCCGCGGTCACGCCGGCGTCTTCGTCCTCGCCCTCCGCGCGGTTGCGGTCGACCGCCGCCTTGTAGGCGTGGGCGCGGTTGAGGATGCCCTTGCCGGCCACGCAGGTCAGGTACCAGGTCAGCTCGGTGATCTCGGGCACGTCGCTCTGGCGGTAGAACCACACGCTCGCCGGATCCAGCCCGCAGGCCAGCCAGGCGGCGGCGATTTCCAGCGTCGAACGCTGGGTGCGCGCGGGGTCCTGGGCCTTGATCAGGCTGTGCAGGTCGGCCAGGAAATAGAAACTCTCCACGCCCTGGGCGCGGCTGGCGGCGACCGCCGGGCGGATCGCGCCGACGTAGTTGCCCAGGTGGGGCGTCCCCGAAGTGGTGATGCCGGTAAGGACGCGGACGGAAGCTGGCGACATTGCGGGAGGCACGGCGGAAAACAGAATGCGAGTTTAACCGTTGCCGCGGCGATGCCCCCGCGCGTCACCCCGGAGCCGGCCAGCGGACGTTGATGTCCCCGGCAACCACGGAGAATCCGCCATGTCCCGCCACCTCGCCCTGCTCCTCCTCGCGTTCGTCGCCGCAGCCTGGGCCCTGCCGGCCGCCGCTTCGCCCCTGGTCCGTCTCGAGATCGTCGACCGCGACAGCGGCCGCTGGCTCGAGCAGTACCCGCGCCGGGACGACACCTGGGTTGCCGGCACGCCCGGGCATCGCTATGCGGTGCGCCTGACCAATACCAGCGGCGAGCGGGTGCTGGTGGTGCTGTCGGTCGATGGGGTCAACGCCGTGACCGGACAGACCGCCGATCCCTCGCAGGCCGGCTACGTGCTCGCGCCTTGGCAGAGCACGGAGATCGCCGGCTGGCGCAAGTCGCACCAGGACGTGGCGCAGTTCGTGTTCACAGCACTGCCCGACAGCTACGCCGCGCGCACCGGGCGGCTCGACCACGTCGGCACCATCGGCATCGCCGCCTTCCGCGAGCGCAGGCCGTACACCCCGCCATCGCCCCCGATCGCACGCGAGGCCGCCCAGGCGAAGTCGCGTGCGGCAGCGCCCGCTTCCGGGACGGCCGACGCCACGACCGCCATGGCGCAGCGCATCGGCACCGGCCATGGCGAGCGCGAATGGTCGCCGGCCGGCCAGACCACGTTCGACCGCGATGCGCGCCCGGCGCAGGTCACGCAGCTGCGCTACGACGCGCCGGCGGCACTGGCGGCGCGCGGCATCCTTCCGCCGCAGCCGCGCTGGAGCCAGCGTCGGCCGCAGGCGTTCCCGGGCCGCTTCGGCCCCGATCCGCCGGGCCGCTGGCGCTGATGTCTCCATCGCGCAACGCAAAAGAAGAGGGCCGGCAGACGCCGGCCCTCCGGTTCGCGGCGTCGGGGAGGGACGGGCCGCGAAACTGCTGGCGGATGACTCAGCCGAGGGTGCGCTCGAAATCGCGCACTTCCTGCTCGGCGCGCTCGCGCTCCCAGCCGTAGCGCTCCTGCAGCTTGCCGGCAAGGTACTTGCTGTCGCCTTCGGCCACGTCGAAGACGTCGTCGGTCAGGTCACCCCACCGCGCCTGCGCCTGGCCCTTGAGCTGGGTCCACTTTCCGGAAATGATGTCCTTGTTCATCGCTTTGATCCTCTCGGTCTGACGGAAGATCGACGCATCGCGTCGACGGGATCGAGCATGCACGCCTGTCGATCACGGGCCGATCAAGGACCCGTCAATCGGGGTTCACAACGATGAGCACGACCTGCGCGGGCATTCAGCCGACGCCACCCGGGAAAGAAAAGGCCGGCGTTTCCGCCGGCCTCTCCATCCCCTCGACGCGCGGGTTCAGCGCGGATCGGTGGCGCCGGTGTCCTTGGCCGCATCCTCGATCTTGTCGCCGACCTTTTCGACGTCCTGGCCGAAGCCCTTGGTGGTGTTGCACGCCGACAGCGTGCCGACCGAGAACATGGCAATCAGCATGAGGGCCATCAAACGCTTCATCTGCAGTCTCCTGGAGTAGTGCGCGCGCGGCCTTCCGCGCTCGTCCACGCCATCACACCGCCGGAGCCGTGAAAGATGCGTTGAATGGCAGCCTGCGCGCCGAGCCCGTTCATCGAGGTGGATGCGGCGTCAAGCCGACTCAGTCGCGCATCAGCGTCGACTTGCCGAACAGGCTTTCGACCAGGTCCACCGCCAGCTCCGCGGTGCTGTTGCGGTCGTCCAGCGCCGGATTGACCTCGACCACGTCCAGCGAACCGAGGAACCCGGTGTCGGCGATCATCTCCATGATCAGCTGCGCCTCGCGGTAGTTCACCCCGCCAGGAATCGGCGTGCCGGTACCGGGCGCGATCGACGGATCGAGGATGTCGACGTCGAAGCTCACGTGCAGGTGGGTGCTCTCGTCCAGCCCCATCAGCACCTGCTGCATGGTCTGGCGCATCCCGACCTCGTCGATGTAGCGCATGTCGTAGATGTCCAGCCCGTGCTCCTTGACCAGGCGCTTCTCGTCCTGGTCCACCGAGCGGATGCCGATCTGGCGCACCTGGTCCGGCACCAGGGCCGGCACGTGGCCGCCCATGCGGACCAGCGGCTCGGGACCGATGCCGCACAGGCAGGCGACCGGCATGCCGTGGATGTTGCCCGAGGGGGTGATCGCGCTGGTGTTGAAGTCGGTATGCGCGTCGAGCCACAGCACCCGGAGGGACTTGCCGTTGCGACGGCAGTGGTCGGCCACCGCGGCGATCGAGCCCACCGCCAGGCAATGGTCCCCGCCGAGCATCAGCGGCATGCGGCCCTCGGCGAGGATCGCGGACGAGGCATCGAACACCGCCCGGTTCCATGCCACGACTTCGTCGAGGTGCCGGTAGCCGTCGCAGGGCGGCAGCCACGGGTTCTTCGGTCCGGCGACGTCGCCGATGTCGCGCACGTCCACGCCACGCGCCGCCAGGGCCTCCGCCAGGCGCGCCACGCGCAGGGCCTCCGGGCCCATCGAGGCGCCACGCGCGCCTGCGCCCACGTCGGTGGGCACGCCGAAGATCGAAACCGGGGGATAGTGTCGCGCCATGGCCGACGGTTGCTCCTGCAAGGGTCTGGCAGGAGTCTAGGGCACACCGCGCGCGCCATGGGCGGGTCCGCACCGGCCGGGGGGATGGGCCGGGCCGCGAAAGTGGTGCCGCTTGTCCGAATCGAACGGACGACCTACGGTTTACAAGACCGTTGCTCTACCAACTGAGCTAAAGCGGCGAAGTCGGCGTCGGCGCGATCGCGCGACGCTGGCGGCATTCTACCCTGCGCCCAGCCCCGCGCATTCCACCGTTTCGCTGCGCGCCGCGCCGCTGGCGCGCCGGGCTTCGGCGATGTCCGCGCCCGCGGGCAGTGCGGCGTCGACCCAGTAGCGGCTGGCGCCCGGGTCGCCCAGGGGCTCGGCCACCGCGGGGAAACCGGCGTCCGCGAGCGTCTGCCGATGGCGCCGCGCCGCGGCTTCGCTGCCGAACCTGCCCAGAGCGATGTCGACCCTGCCGTCGTCCGCGGCCGGCATCAGGTAGTGGTCGCGGAATCCAGCCTCGACCAGCCGCGCGAGCGTGGCGGACGCGGCGTCGCGATCGGGCAGCGCGCGCAGCAGCACCTGCC
>JAEXTE010000250.1 GCA_023453655.1 Pseudomonadota bacterium | reverse complement strand
GCGCCAGGCGTGCCTGCGTCGGCGGGCAGGGCGACCTTGAGCGTGCGCGTCTGCGGCGGATAGCAGATGCCGAGGTCAGCGCAGCCCTGGTACTTCACCTGCAGCGAGAGCTCGCGCGCGCTGTCGGCCGCCGCGCCGGTGAGCGTCGCCACGAGCCGGTCGCGATAGGTCTCCACCTCGCCGAAGAACTCGTCGGTGTGGCGCCGGCCCGGCGGCAGCTGCAGCGGATCGGCCTTGAAGCCGCCTTCGACCACCTGCACCGAGGTGCGGTGGCGGTAGAGGTAGTAGCCGTCGGCGATCGTCCACTGGATCGCGATCCGGCCGCGCTCGGTCGCATGCGCCTGCAGTGCGAACGCCTGGTCGACCGGCAGCAGCTGGCTTTCGTCGACGGCCGCGGCGGCGGGCAGGACGATGGCCAGCAGGGTGCACGCCGCGGCGCGTGCCAGGCGGTCGATGAACCGGCTCACGCATCGGCTCCGGTGCGGGTCGCGTCTTCGATCCAGGCCAGGTAGTCCGGCAGTCCGCCTGCGAGATCGACCGCCACCACCTCGGGCAGTTCGTAGGGATGCAGCTGGACCACGCGCGCGGTCAGCGCGTCGAGGCGCGCGCGGACGGTCTTGATCACGAGCAGCACTTCCTCGGCGCGCTCGACCCGCCCCTGCCAGCGGTACACCGAGCCCACGCCCGGCAGCACGTTGACGCAGGCGGCCAGGCGTTCGCCCACCAGCGCCTCGGCGATGCGCGCGGCGGTCGCGGCATCGGGGCAGGTACACAGGCAGGCGAGGGCGGTCACGGCGGGGCGGCGGCAGGCGTCGGGGACCCGATAGGGTAGCCGACCGCGGGCGAGGGGCCCCGGACGCGCACCGCCAGCCGCGCGGGACGGATTGTCCCGCCATCCCGCATCGCCCGGTTCACCGGGCTGCCGGTATCCTTTGCGCCCCCCGACTCGCCCCGATCCCCATGTCGCGAACCCCCCGTGCCGGGCTGCGCCGGCTTGCCATCGCGTTGCTGCCGATCCTCGGCGGCTGGAGCGCCGCCGCCGCGGCCCAGGTCGAAGTCGGGGCCGGCATTTCGCTGACCCGCGACAACGAGGACACCCCGGTCGTGGCCGTGGCCTGGTTGCCGGAATGGCGCGCATTCCGCGGCGGCACGCTGCGCTGGGAAATCGGGGCGATGCACCTGCGCGGGCGCAGCGATTCGTCGTACGACAACGGCGACGACGTCAGCGTGCTGCACGGAGGACTCCGCTACGAGCGGCCCAGCGGCATGGTCGCCGGTTTCGGCGTGGGCGTGCAGAGCGGCTGGACCGAGGCCCTGTCGGGCGATCCCCAGTTCATCAGCACGTTCGGCTGGCGCTGGGGCCGCTTCTCGCTGCTGGCGCGCCACATCTCCAACGCCAGCCTGCACCAGCCCAACGACGGCGAGACGATGCTGCAGGGCGCCTGGCGCTTCTAGCGCCGTGGATGCCGGTGTCGGGACGGCGGCTCAGTCGCGATAGACCCGCGGGACCCGCTTGAGTCCGGTCAGCAGGCGATAGGGGCTGTTGCCGCTGCGCGCGGCCACGTCGGCCACGGCCAGCCGCGGCCCCCACAGTTCCACCGTGCTGCCCAGCCCGGCCTGGGGATGGTCGGTGAGGTCGATGGTCAGCATGTCCATCGACACCCGGCCGATCAGCTCGCCCGGGCGGCCGTCGATCACGACCGGCGTGCCGGAGGTGGCGTACTGCGGATAGCCGTCGGCATAGCCGGCCGCGACCACGCCCACGCGCGTGGGCCGGGTGGTGGTGAAGGTGCCGGCGTAGCCGATCGGTTCGCCCGCGGCCAGGTCGCGTACCGCGATCACCTTCGATTCGAGCGTCATCACCGCACGCAGCGCGTCGGCAGCGGCGCAGGGCGCGTCGAGCATGTGCGAGCCGTACAGCATCAGCCCCGGCCGTACCCAGTCGCGGCGCGCCATCGGCCAGGCCATCAGCCCGGCCGAGTTGGCGATGCTGGCGGGCGCGGGGTCCGGCAGCCGCGCCAGCGCGGCGTCGAAGACCGCCAGCTGGGCCGGCGTGCTCGCGTGGGCCAGTTCGTCGGCGCGCGAGAAATGGCTCATTGCGACCAGCGTATCGATCCACGGCAGGGCGCGCAGGCGATGCCAGGCGTCGCCGTACTCCTCCGGCGACAGGCCCAGCCGGTGCATGCCCGAATCGAGCTTCACCCACACCTGCCAGGGGCGCGTGGCGCGATGCGCTTCCAGCGCCTCGACCTGCCAGGGCGAGGCCACCACCGTCCACAGGTCGTGGCGTTCGATCAGCGGCAGCTCGGCGGGGTCGAAAAAGCCTTCCAGCAGCAGGATGGGCGCATCGATGCCCGACTCGCGCAGCTCCAGCGCTTCCTCGATGCTGGCCACGCCGAAACCGTCGGCCTCGCCCGCCAGTGCCTTCGCGCAGGCGACCGCGCCGTGCCCTTAGGCGTCTGCCTTGACCACGGCCAGCGCGCGTCCGCCGCCGAGCGCGCGCGCATGGCGGTAGTTGTGGCGCAGGGCCTGGAGATCGATGGTGGCGCGCGACGGTCGCATGCTCAGCGCAGCCCGGTGGGATGGGGCCAGGGGCGGTCGTAGCGCGAGATGTCCAGGCCCGCGGTATCGATGGCCGGCGTGCGGCCGTCGACCAGGTCGGCCAGGTAGCGCGCCGAGCCGCAGGCCATGGTCCAGCCCAGCGTGCCGTGGCCGGTGGTGAGCCAGAGGTTGCGGTAACTGGGCGCGCCCACCACCGGCGGGCCGTCGGGCGTGGACGGGCGCAGCCCGGTCCAGAAC
>JAEXTE010000164.1 GCA_023453655.1 Pseudomonadota bacterium | reverse complement strand
CAGCGTACGCAGCGCCACCCGCGCCACTGCCGCGGCCAGCGGGTTGCCGCCGAAGGTGGTGCCGTGGTCGCCGAACTGCATGGCCTGGGCGACCTTCGGCCCGGCCAGCATCGCGCCGACCGGGAAGCCGCCCCCGAGCGCCTTGGCCAGGGTCACGACGTCGGGCTCGACCTGGTCGTGCCAGTGCGCGAACAGGGTGCCGGTGCGGCCCATGCCGCTCTGGATCTCGTCGAGCACGAGCAGCGCGCCGTGGTGGTCGCACAGTTCGCGCACGGTACGCAGGAAGCCGGGCGCCGTGGGCGTGACGCCACCCTCGCCCTGCACCGGCTCGACCAGCACCGCGGCCACGTCGCCGCCGGCCATCGCGACCTCCAGCCCGGTGGCGTCGTTGAAGTCCACGTAGCGGAAGCCGCCCGGCAGCGGCTCGTAGCCGGCCTGGTACTTGGGCTGCGCGGTCGCGGTCACCGTGGCCAGGGTGCGGCCGTGGAAACTGCCGCGGAAGGTGACGATCACGCGCCGCGAGGGTTCGCGACCCTGCGCGGCGGCCCATTTGCGCACCAGCTTGATCGCGGCCTCGTTCGCTTCCGCACCGGAATTGCACAGGAACACGCGCTCGGCGAAGCGCGAGGCGGCCACCAGTTCCTCGGCCAGCCGCAGCGGCGGCTCGCTGTAGAACACGTTGCTGGTATGCCACAGGCGCCCGGCCTGCCCGGCGAGCGCGGCGACCAGGTCCGGATCGTTGTGGCCGAGGCTGCACACGGCGATGCCCGCGGAGAAGTCGACGTAGTCGCGTCCCTCGATGTCCCACAGGCGCGCGCCCTGGCCGCGGTCGAGGATCAGCGGCCGCTGGCGGTAGACGGGCAACAGGCGCTGCTGGCCGAGGGCGACCAGGTCGGCGGTGGGATCGGGCTGGATCATGGGCGGAGGGGCGCGAGGATGAAGGGAATATTGTGCCGCGCCTCCGGGCGCGGCGCTGGGCGCGTGCGCCTACCAGTTGCCGGTGTTGGGCATCGAGGCCCAGGGTTCGGCCGCCGGCAGGGCGGCGCCCTTCTGCAGCAGTTCGATCGAGATCAGGTCCGGAGTGCGCACGAAGGCCATGCGGCCGTCGCGCGGCGGGCGGTTGATGGTCACGCCCAGCGACTGCAGATGCGCGCAGATCGCGTAGATGTCGTCGACCTCGAAGGCCAGGTGGCCGAAGTTGCGGGCGCTGCCGTAGTCCTCCGGCGGCGAGCCGTCCTCGGGCGGCCAGTTGTATGTCAGTTCGACCTCGGCCTCCGGGTTCTCCGGCGCACCGAAGTAGACCAGGGTGAAGCGGCCGGCTTCGTTGTCCATGCGCCGGGTCTGGTGCAGGCCCAGGCCCTCGGTGAAGAAACGGCTGGTGGCGTCCAGGTCGTGGACGCGGATCATCGCGTGCAGGTATTTCATGGGCTGTCCGGTGCGGCGGGTGGGCCGATGGCATTATCGCCTGACTGTCCCCCGCCGACGCCGCCATGACCCGCACGCACCGTTTCGACACCCTCGCCGCGCACGCCGGCGTCGCGCCCGACCCCGCCAGCGGCGCGCTGGCGCCGCCGCTGCAGCTGGCCACCACCTTCGAGCACGCGCCCGACGCGGGGCTCCCGCAGGACTACCTCTACCAGCGTTACGGCAGCCCCAACCAGGGGCAGCTGGAGCAGGTCCTGGCGACGCTGGACGGCGCCGCGCGCGCGATGTTCTTCGCCACCGGCATGACCGCCGGCACGACCGCGATGCAGGCGCTGCCGCCCGGCGCCGAACTGCTGATCGCCGACGACACGTATTTCGGCTACCGCGCCGTCGGCGCGAAGTGGCTGGAGCGCTGGAGCGTGCGCCACCGCGTGGTGGACATGACCGACCTCGACGCCGTGCGCGCCGCGATCTCGCCCGACACCCGCCTGCTGTGGGCGGAGACGCCGTCCAACCCGCTGCTCAAGGTCTGCGACATCGCCGCGCTGGCCGACATCGCGCACGCGGCCGGCGCGCGCCTGCTGGTCGACGGCACCTTCGCCACGCCGGCGCTGCAGCAGCCGCTGGCGCTGGGCGCGGACATCGTCCTGCATTCGGCCACCAAGTACCTGGGCGGGCACGGCGACGTGATGGGCGGCGTACTGGCCTTCGCCGACGACGACGGGTTCGCCGCCGAATGCCACGAGCTGCGCCGCCAGACCGGCAATACCGCCTCGCCGTTCGCCGCCTGGCTGGTGCTGCGCGGGTTGCGCACCCTGCCGGTGCGGGTGGAGCGGCACTGCCGCAACGCGCAGGCGGTGGCGGAGTTCCTGCAGGCGCATCCGAAGGTGGAAGCCGTGCACTATCCCGGCCTGCCGGGCCACCCCGGCCATGCGGTCGCGGCGCGGCAGATGCAGGGCGGCTTCGGCGGCATGCTGTCGTTCGAGGTGGCCGGCGGCCGCGAGGCGGCGCTGGCGGTGGCCGGGCGGCTGGCGCTGTTCACCAACGCCACCTCGCTGGGATCGACCGAATCGCTGGTCGAGCATCGCGCCTCGATCGAGGGCGCGCAGTCGGCCTCGCCGCAGGGCCTGCTGCGGCTGTCGGTGGGGCTGGAGGATGCGCGCGACCTGGTCGACGACCTCGACCGGGCGCTGGCCTGACCGGCGCGGGCCTCAGTCCAGGAACAGGTCCGGCAGCAGCGGCTGCGAGGGATCGACGGCGTAGCGTGACAGGTCGGTGATGCCGGCCTCGGCCAGCACCTCGTCGTCGATCAGGAAGCGCCCGCTGAAGCCGGCCGCCGGACGGGTGAGGATGGCGTGCGCGGCATCGGCCATGATCTCCGGCGAACGCCCGTTGCCGGTGGAGACGCCGGGAATCATGTTCAGCGCGTCGGTGGCGATCAGCGTGCGCGGCCACAGCGCGTTGATCGCAATCCGGCGGTCGGCGAACTCCGCCGCCAGGCCCAGGGTGACGAAACTCATGCCCATCTTGGCCAGGGTGTACCCGGTATGCGGGGCCCACCACTTCGGATCCAGCGAGGGCGGCGGGCACAGCGTCAGGATGTGCGGATCCGGCGCCTGCAGCAGCTGCGGCAGGCAGGCCTGCGCGCACAGGAAGCTGCCGCGGGCGTTGACCTGCTGCATCAGGTCGAAGCGCTTCATCGGCGTGTCCAGCGCGCCGCGCAGCCAGATCGCGCTGGCGTTGTTGACCAGGATATCGAGCCCGCCGAAGGCCTCCACCGTGCGGGCGACGGCATCGCGCACCTGGTCTTCCTCGCGGATGTCGCAACGGATCGCCAGCGCGCGGCCGCCGGCCTCCTCCACCGCGCGGGCGGCGGTGTGGATGGTGCCGGGCAGCTTCGGATTGGGGACGTCGGACTTGGCCGCGATCGCGACGTTGGCGCCATCGCGCGCGGCGCGCAGCGCGATCGCCAGCCCGATGCCGCGCGAGGCGCCGGTGATGAACAGGGTCTTGCCTGCCAGGGTGCTCATGGTCGCTCCCGTTGTCGGTTGTCGCGGGGCGCGGCGCTCACGGCTTCGGCCCCTGGCCTTCGTTGTCTTCCCACTTCAGCAGCCGCCGGGTCACGAAGCGGTACACCGGCTTGCCGGTGCGGAACCAGGCGTCGCGCACCCAGGAATTGCGGCGCAGCACCCGCCGCTCGACCGGAGTGAGCGACTCGCGGCAGTACATGCGCTTGTGCTTGAGCAGGTGGCGCAGGTCCTCGCGGAACAGCAGCCGCATCCAGCGTGCGCGGGGGTCGCCACGGCTGGCGAGCTGGAAGTCGATGATGGCCGGCCGCCCGTCCTCGAGCACCAGCCAGTTGGCTTCCTTGGCCAGGTCGTTGTGGGCGACCCCGCGACGATGCAGCTGCAGCAGCAGGCGGCGGGCGGCACGGAAGTAGGCCACGTCGCCGCGCGGCGGTCGCTGGTACATGGCCGCGCCTTCCATGTAGCTGCGATCCAGCCGGCGCCCGTCCCAGGCGAGCAGTTGCGGCACGTCGGCCAGGCCCGCCACCGCGCGCAGCCCCAATGCCTCGCGCCGGGCCAGCCATCGGGCCGGCAGGCGCAGCCACAGCGGCACGTGGCCCAGGTCGCGGCGCACGAACTGGCCGCCGGCGCCCTGCATCAGCGAGATGCGGCCGAAGCTGTCGGCCTTGAGCGCGCGGGTCTCGATGGCGGTGTCGCGTTGCATGGCCACAGTGTAGGCGAGCAGTCAGCGGCCGCTGTCATAATCGCCCGATGGACTCCGGCTGGTTCGACGCCACGCTCGCCTGGATCAGCGCCCATCCCGTCGCGGCCGGCGGCCTGATCTTCCTCATCGCGTTCTGCGATTCGATCATCGTGCTCGGCATCGTGGTGCCGGCGCTGCCGCTGCTGTTCGCGATCGGCGCGCTGATCGGCCTCGGCCATATCGACGGCACCTACGCGATCGCCTGCGCCGCGCTCGGCGCCTTCGCCGGCGACGGCATCGGTTACTGGGTGGGACGGCGCTGGGGGCCGCAACTGCGCGAGCACTGGCCGTTCAGCCGCTATCCGCAACTGCTCGACCGCGGCGAGCAGGTGTTCCGCCGGCATGGCCTGACCGGGATCCTGATCGCGCGCTTCGTCGGCGCCATCCGCGCCTTCGTCCCGGCCATCGCCGGCATGCTGGGCATGCCGCTGCGGCGCTACGTGCCGATGAGCCTGCTGGCCTGCGTGCTGTGGGCCGCGCTGTTCCTGGCGCCGGGCTGGATCTTCGGCGCCTCCTACGACGCGGTGGCGGCGGTGGCCGACCGGCTGGTGCTGGTGCTGGGCGGGCTGCTGGTGGTGCTGGCACTGGCCTGGGCCGGGGTGCTCTACACCTACCGCTGGTTCGACCGCCACGCCAACGCCCTGCTCGCACGCCTGCTGCAGTGGACCCGCGCGCATCCGCGGCTGGGCCGCTACGCCGCGTCGCTGGTCGATCCGCGCCGTCCCGAATCGGCGTCTCTGGCGATCCTGGCCGCCTGCCTGCTGGCGATCGGCTGGGCCTGGTTCGCCCTGCTGGGCACGGTGTGGATGCGCGGCGAGCCGCTGGCGCTGGACCTGACCGTGTTCCAGGCCATGTACACCCTGCGCAACCCGCTGGCCGACCGGCTGATGGCGGGCCTGGCCTCGATTGGCGACTGGGAGGTGCTGGTCCCGGCCTCCGCCCTGGCCCTGCTGTGGCTGCTGTGGCGGCGGCGCTGGATCGCCGCGGCGCACTGGCTGGCGGCGCTGGCCTTCGGCCTGGTGCTGACCTCGGGGCTGGCGCAGCTGATCGACATGCCGCGCCCGCCGACCGCGCACAGCGGTTTCGGATTCCCCTCGGTCTCGGTGACGATGACCACGGTGACGTTCGGCTTCTTCGCGGTGCTGATCGCGCGCGAGCTGCCTGGACGCAGCCGGGTCTGGCCCTATCTGGTGGCGGGCGTGGTCGGGGTGCTGCTCGGCTTCTCGCGCCTGTACCTGGGCGCGCACTGGCTCAGCGACGTGGTCGGCGGGATGCTGCTGGGCATCGTCTGGCTGCTGGTGCTGGGGCTGGCCTACCGCCGGCACGTCGCGCGCTCGTTCTGGATGCGGCCGCTGGCGGCGATCTTCTATGTCAGCTTCGCGGCCGCCGCGTTGTGGCATGCGCCGCGCGCGGTGGACCCGCTGCTCGAACGCTTCCACGCCCCGGCGCCGGCGCTGGTGCTGGAGCGGGACGAGTGGTGGGAGCGCGACTGGGCGCGCCTGCCGGGCCAGCGCCGCGAGCGCGACGCCAGCCGCCGCTGGGCGCTGGAGATCCAGGTGGCGGGGCCGCTGGAGCCGCTGCGGGGCCACCTGCAGTCGCTGGGCTGGGACGTGCAGCCGCAAGCGGACTGGGTCGCCACGCTGGGCCTGCTCGACGACGACATGCCGGCCGGGGAACAGGCGGTCCTGCCGGCCACCCTGGGCTCGGAGGCCGAGACCCTGCTGATGCGCCGCCCGGTCGGGGACGGCCGCCTGCAGGCGCTGCGCCTGTGGCGCGCACCGGCGCGGCTGGCCGACGGCACGCCGCTGTGGATCGGCACCACCCAGACGCTGTCGTTCGAGCGGCCGCTGGGCGGGCTGTTCGGCATCTGGCTTCCGGTGCTGGATGACGATGCCGCGCACGCCGCGGTGCAGCGCGCCCTGACCGGTTTCCCGATGCGCCAGGCACCGCATCCGCACACGCTGGCGCCGGTGCTGCGCCTGCGCACGGATGCCGGGGCCCTGGGCCGGGACGGCGGGGCGTCCCGCTGATCCGCCGCGCCCGGTCGATCAGAGGATCAGGTCGAGCATCGCGTCCAGGCGCTGGTCCGGATCGTCCTGCTCGAGCAGCCGCTGGCGCTGTTCCAGGGTGAGCGGCAGCAGCTCGGCCAGCCGCCAACCCACCCAGGCCGCCTCGTCGAAGCGCCGCTCGGGAATCGCCAGGTCGGCCTCGAACTGCTCCAGGATCCGCCGCAGCACCTCGCCCAGCAGCGCGTGCTGGGGCTGCAGTTCGGCCACGGGGTCTGGCGCGCACCAGTCCACCTCGGCCTCGACCAGGCCGTTGTCGCGCACCCGGGTACGGTGCACCCGGAACCTCCGGTGGCCGCGCAACCGCAACTGCAGCAGGCCATCGGGACCGGTGTCGAAATCCTCGATCCGCGCCTCGGTGCCGCAGGCTTCGGGGACGGCCGGTGCGCCGGCCTCCTCGCCCTCGGCGATCAGGCACACGCCGAAGCCGCCGCCGGTGCGCCCGCACTCGCGCACCAGGTCGAGATAGCGCGGTTCGAACACGCGCATTCCCAGCGCGGCGCCGGGGACCAGCACGGTGTGCAGCGGGAACAGGGGCAGGACCTCGTGCATGCGGCGGCAGTCTACGCCGCGGGCGGCAGCGCCCGGATCACGAAGAGCCGGCACGCGATCGGCGGTGCCGGCGCCGCGAGCGTCACCCGGTTCCCGCCTGGTCCAGCGCGCTCAGGAACCGGCGTGGCGCGCCGTCGAAGCCGCCGTTGGACATGAACACCACGTGGTCGCCCTCGCGCACGGTCGCTCCGAGCGCCGCCAGCAGGGTGTCCGCATCGGCCACGGCGCGGGCCTGGCCGCGCACCGCCGACACCACCCTGGCGGCATCCCAGGGCAGTTCGGGCCGGGCCAGGAACACCACCGCGTCGGCCTGTTCCAGCGATGGCGCCAGCGCGTCGGCATGGGCGCCCAGCCGCATCGAATTGCTGCGCGGCTCCATCGCCACGACGATCCGCGCGTCCCCGACTTTCGCGCGCAGGCCGGCCAGGGTGGTGGCGATCGCGGTCGGGTGGTGGGCGAAGTCGTCGTAGACGGTGATCCCGCGCGCCTGGCCCAGCAGCTCCATGCGCCGCTTCACGCCGCGGAAACCCGCCAGCGCCGGCAGCACCGCCGCCACGTCCACCCCGACCGCCGCGCAGGCCGCCAGCGCGGCCAGGCCGTTGAGCAGGTTGTGGTCGCCCAGCAGCGGCCATTCGACCGTGCCCAGCACGCGTCCCCGGTGCAGCACCTCGAACGCGCTGCCGTCCTCGCGCAGCCGACGCGCGCTCCATTCGAACGAGTGATCGAAACCGAAGCGCTCGACCGGCGTCCAGCAGCCCATCTCCAGGACTTCGCGCAGGCGCGCGTCGTGGCCGTTGACCAGCAGCCGCCCGCGCCCGGGCACGGTGCGCACCAGGTGGTGGAACTGGCGCTGGATCGCGGCCACGTCCGGAAAGATGTCGGCGTGGTCGTATTCGAGGTTGTTGAGGATCGCCACCAGCGGCCGGTAGTGGACGAACTTGCTGCGCTTGTCGAAGAAGGCGGTGTCGTACTCGTCGGCCTCGACCACGAACTCGCGCCCCCCGCCCATGCGCGCCGACACGCCGAAATCCTCGGCCACGCCGCCGATCAGGAAGCCCGGCTCGCGCCCGGCCGCCTGCAGCAGGAAGGCGAGCAGGCTGGTGGTGGTGGTCTTGCCGTGGGTGCCGGCCACGGCCAGCACGTCGCGGCCCGGCAGCACCTGGTCGCGCAGCCATTCGGCGCCCGAGGTGTAGGCACGGCCGGCGTCGAGCACCGCCTCGACCGCGGCATTGCCGCGCGAGAGCGCGTTGCCGATCACCACGGTGTCGGCGTCGGCCGAGATATGAGCGGGCTCGTACCCCTGGCGCAGGACGATGCCCAGCCGCTCGAGCTGGGTCGACATCGGCGGGTAGACGGCCTGGTCGCTGCCCTCGACCTGGTGCCCCAGTTCGCGCGCGAGCGCGGCGACCCCGCCCATGAACGTGCCGGCGATGCCGAGGATGTGGAGTTTCAAGGCGGATCCTGGGTGGCGTGACAGGCGCGCACTTTAACCAAAGCCGCGCGACGCCGGCTGATGCCGGTCAAGGCCAGGGGCGGGAACGGGCGCTAGACTGCGCCGGTCGATTTCCGAGGACTTCCGCATGATCCGCCTCTCCTCCGCCGCCGCGCTGGCGCTGCTGCTGGGCTGCAACGCCGTCGGCTCCAGCAGCGAAGTGGCGTCCACCGCCGCCTCGCCCGTGGCGGCCCAGGCCACCGACCTGCCCGAAGTCACGGTGCGCAAGCACCCGAGCTGCGGCTGCTGCAGCGTCTGGATCGAGCACCTGCGCGATGCCGGCTTCCCGGTGCAGGCGCAGGACGTGGAGGACATGGCCACGGTCAAGGACGCCGCCGGCGTGCCGCAGGCGATGGCGTCCTGCCACACCGCCGAGGTCGGGGGTTATTTCGTCGAGGGCCACGTGCCGGCGGCGGACATCGCGCGCCTGCTGCGCGAGCGCCCGGCGGCGAAGGGACTGGCCGTGCCGGGCATGCCGCTGGGCTCGCCGGGCATGGATCACCCCGAGGGCATCGTCCAGCCCTACGCGGTGATGCTGGTGCTCGAGGACGGCAGCAGCCGCGAGTACAGCCGCTACCCGCGCGACTGAAGGCGCAAGCGGGCGTGGCGCCCGCAGCGGCCGGTCAGCCGACCGCCTTCTCCGGGGCGATCGCCTCGATGATGCGGTTGAACACCTCGTCCAGGCCGCCGACGCCGTCGACGATGGTCAGCTGGCCGTGCTGGCGGTAGAACTCGATCACAGGCGCGGTCTGCTGGTCGTAGACCTCCAGGCGCTTGCGCACCGATTCGGGGTTGTCGTCGGCGCGGCCCTCGGCCTTGGCCCGGCCGGCCAGGCGCTCGATGATCAGCTCGTTGTCGACGGTCAGCTGCACGGCGGCGTCGAACTTCTGCCCCAGGGCGGCCAGCAGCTCGTCCAGGGCCGCGGCCTGGGCAAGGTTGCGCGGGTAACCGTCGAGGATGAAGCCGGCGCGGGTGTCGTCGCGCGAGAAGCGGTCCTTGAGCATCCCCAGCAGGATGTCGTCGCTGACCAGCTCGCCGCGGGCCATCCCTTCCTTGGCCTGCAGCCCGAGCGGGGAGCCCGCCGCCACTTCGGCGCGCAGCAGGTCGCCGGTGGAAATGTGCGGGACCTGCAGGTGCTCCTTGAGCCGTGCCGCCTGCGTGCCCTTGCCCGAGCCGGGCGCTCCCAACAGTACCAATCGCATCGAGGACTCCCACCAGAAACCAGACCGGAAGCGGCCGCAGACCGTTGCTACACTCGGGCCGCCACCGCCGATTCAGGCGCCACTTTAACCCATCGAACCCGTCCTCCGACCTTCTCCAATAGGCGCATATGGCTTCCGGAACCCTCCTGTATTCCCAGTCCGGCGGTGTCACCGCCGTCATCAACGCCACCGCCTCGGGCGTGATTTCCGAGGCCCGCGCCCGCGGGATCAAGGTGCTGGCGGCGCGCAACGGCATCCTCGGCGCCCTGCGCGAGGAACTGGTCGACACCTCGAAGGAGACCGCGGCCGCCATCCGCGGCCTCGCCCATACGCCCGGCGGCGCATTCGGCTCCTGCCGCTACAAGCTCAAGTCGGTCGAGGCCGACCGCGCGAAGTACGAGCGCCTGCTGGAGGTGTTCAAGGCCCACGACGTGCGCTGGTTCCTCTACAACGGCGGCAACGATTCGGCCGACACCGCCAACAAGGTCTCCAGGCTGGCGGCCGAGTTCGGCTATCCGCTGACCTGCATCGGCGTGCCCAAGACCATCGACAACGACTTGGCAGTGACCGATTGCTGCCCGGGTTTCGGTTCGGCCGCCAAGTACACCGCGGTGTCGGTGCGCGAGGCCGCGCTGGACGTGGCGGCGATGGCCGAGACTTCGACCAAGGTCTTCGTCTACGAAGCCATGGGCCGCCATGCCGGCTGGCTGGCCGCCGCCGCGGGCCTGGCCGGCAACGGCCCGGACCAGGCGCCGCACCTGATCCTGTTCCCGGAGCGCCCCTACG
>JAEXTE010000094.1 GCA_023453655.1 Pseudomonadota bacterium | reverse complement strand
TCGTTGATGATGCGCTTGACGTCCAGGCCGGCGATGCGGCCGGCGTCCTTGGTCGCCTGGCGCTGGGAGTCGTTGAAGTAGGCCGGGACGGTGATCACGGCCTCGGTGACCTTCTCGCCCAGGTAGTCCTCGGCGGTCTTCTTCATCTTCTCGAGGATGCGCGCGGAGACTTCCTGCGCCGACAGCTTCTTGCCGTCGTTGGTCTGCACCCAGGCGTCGCCGTTGTCGTGCTCGACGATCGCGTACGGCACCAGGCCCAGGTCCTTCTTGACCTCGGCGTCGGTGAACTTGCGGCCGATCAGGCGCTTGACCGCGTAGAAGGTGTTCTTCGGGTTGGTGACGGCCTGGCGCTTGGCGGATGCGCCGACCAGGACCTCGCCGTCCTTGGTGTAGGCCACGACCGACGGCGTGGTGCGGTCGCCTTCGCTGTTCTCGATGACCTTGGCCTTGCCGCCGTCCATGATCGCCACGCACGAATTGGTCGTGCCCAGGTCGATGCCGATGATCTTTGCCATGATGGGGTTCCCTCTGGAATCTTGTCTGGTGGCGGCGGGCCGCCGATGTTGCGTATCTGGGGTTGCGGCGCCGCGCTTCAAGCGCCGCGCCGCGGATTCTTCAAGCTCAGTCGTGCTTGGCGACGGACACCAGGGCCGGGCGCAGCAGCTGCTCGTTGAGCTGGTAGCCCTTCTGGAACACCTGGAACACGGTGCCGGGGGCGACCTCGGCGGTCTCGACCGCGCTCATGGCGTTGTGCTTCTCGGGGTCGAAGGCGTCGCCGGGCGCGGGCGCGACCTCGACCAGGCCGTTGTTGCCGCACACGCGGGTCAGCTCGCGCAGGGTCAGCACCACGCCGTCGCGCAGCGGATCCTCGGCGGGGGCGGTGTTGAGCGCGGCCTCGAGGCTGTCGAAGACCGGCAGCAGGTCGCCCAGCAGCTGCTTGTTGGCGAAGCGGCAGGCATTGCGCACGTCGCGCTCGAGGCGCTTGCGCTGGTTTTCCATGTCGGCGCGGTCGATCAGCGACTGCGCGCGCAGCTGCTCGAGTTCGGCCTCGAGCGCCTGGATCCGGTCTTCCGCGGTATTGGTTTCTTCGGCCGCTGCCGCGGCCTCCTGCATCGGTTCCGTCGTCATGTCCTGGGGTTGTTGGAGGCGGTCGCTGGCCGCCGGCCCCGCAGCTATGGGGCCGGCAGGTCCGGATTCAAGGCGGCGCCAAGCAGGTCGGCCGTCGCCTGGACCACCGGGATGACGCGGTCGTAGGCCATCCGGGTCGGGCCGATCACCCCCAGCACCCCCAGCACCTTGCCGCCCGCGGCGTACGGGGCGGTGACCAGGGAGACTCCCTCCAGCGGCGCCAGGCCGGTCTCCTCGCCGATGAAGATCCGCACGCCCGGGGCGCTGATGGTGCGCTCGAGCAGCTGCAGGATCTCGCGCTTGCGGGCGAAGGCCTCGAACAGCTCGCGCAACCGGTCGAGGTCGGACAGGTCCTGCACCCCGATCAGCCGGGTCTGGCCGGCCACCACCATGTCCTCGTCGTCGACCGGGGTCAGGGCCTGTTCGGCCAGCTCGACGGTGTTGGACAGCAGCGCCTCCATTTCGTCGCGGGCGGCCTGCAGTTCGCGCAGCAGCGCGCTGCGGATCTCGGCCACCGGGCGGCCGGCGAAGTGCGCGTTCAGGTAGTTGGCCACCCGCTCCAGCTCACCGGCCTCGAACGGGCGCCGGGTCTGGATGATCCGGTTCTGCACGTCGTGGTCGGCGAATACGAGGATCGCCATCACCCGCTGCCCGCCCAGCGGTACGAAGTCGATGTGGCGGAAGGCGAACTGCTCGCGCCGCGGCACCGAGACCACGCCGACGAAACGGGTCATCGCCGACACCAGTTCCGACGCGCTGCCCAGCAGCGACTGGGTGCCGCCGCCGGCGGACAGCTCGCCGCGCAGGCGCGACAGCTCGCCGCCGGAAAGCGGCTGCACCTGCAGCAGGGAGTCGACGAATACCCGGTAGCCCTGCGCCGTCGGCACCCGCCCGGCCGAGGTGTGGGGCGCGGCCAGCAGGCCCTGCTCCTCAAGGTCGGCGAGGATGTTGCGGATGGTGGCCGCGCTGACGTCCAGGCCGGCATGGCGGGCCAGCGTCTGCGATCCCACCGGCTCGCCGTCGCGGATGTGGCGCGCGATCAGGGTGCGCAGCAGCTGGCGTGCGCGCGGGTCGAGGGTGCTGCCGGGCGGTGGAGCGGCCATGGCCCGATTAGATCGCCGCGACGGGGAGGCCGCAAGCACGGGGCGCCTGCCCCGGCCCTTCCCGGGTACATCGGCGGCCTGGACCGGCCGGGCCGCGGTACCCGCCGCCCGGCCTCGGGGAGACGTCGCGGAGATGCGATCGGCCCTGCTTGCGTCTCGGCTGCTGCGAACGCGCGCACTACAATCGCGCCCATGCTCAAGCGCCTGACCCTCCGCGACTTCGCCGTGGTCCCGCAATCCGAACTCGAGTTCGGGCCGGGCATGACCGTGATTTCCGGCGAGACCGGCGCCGGCAAGTCGCTGCTGGTCGATGCCCTGGGCTTCCTGTCCGGGCTGCGCGCCGACGCCGGCATGGTCCGCCATGGCGCCCAGCGCGCCGAGCTGCACGCCGAGTTCGACCCGTCCGCGGTGCCGGCCGCGCTGGAATGGCTGCGCGAGCAGGAGTTCGACGACGGCGGCGCCTGCACCCTGCGCCGCACCCTGCGCGCGGACGGTGGCTCGCGGGCCTGGATCAACGGGCGCCCAGCCACCCTCGCCCAGCTGGCGCAGCTGGCTGGCCTGCTGGTCGAGATCCATGGCCAGCACGAGCACCAGGCGCTGCTGGAAAAGTCCAGCCAGCTCGCCCTGCTCGACGCCTTCGGCCGGCACGAGCCGCAGCTGGCGGCGGTGCGCGAGGCCGCCGCGGACTGGACCACGCTGCTGCGCGAGCGCGACGCGCTGTCGCGGACCGGCGACGTGTCCGAGCGCATCGACTGGCTGACCCACCAGCTGGCCGAGCTCGAGCGCGAGGACCTGCGCCCGGAGGCGATCGACGCCCTGGTCGCCGGCCATCGCCGCCAGGCGCACGCAGCCGGCCTGATCGCGGCCTGCGACGAGGCCCTGAACGGCCTGGCCGGCGACGACGGCCCGTCGCTGGTGCGTCGCCTGCAGCAGTTGCGCGGCGGCCTGTCGCGCGAACTCGCGCACGAGCCGCGCCTGGGCGAAGTCGACGCGATGCTCGATTCGGCCGCGATCCAGCTCGACGAGGCCAGCCTGCTGCTGCAGCGCGTGCGCGAGGAACTCGAGATCGACCCGGCCCAGTTCGAGGCGCTGGACGCGACCCTGGCGCGGCTGCACGAGCTGTCGCGCAAGCACCGCGTCGCGCCGGCGGAACTGGCCGCATGCCAGGCCGGGTTCGCCGCCGAACTCGAGGCCCTGCGCGATGCCGGCACGCGCCTGGCCGGCCTGCAGGGCGAGATCGACGCATCGGCCGCGCGCTGGCGCAAGGCCGCCGATGCGCTCGGCCAGGCCCGGGCCGATGCGGCGGCGCGGCTGTCGGCCGCCACCACCGCCCTGATCGCCGAGCTGGGCATGGGCGGCGGCGTGTTCGAGGTGGCGCTGGAGCCGGTCGACGCCGGCCGGCCCGACCCGCAGGGCGGCGAGCGCGCGGAATTCCTGGTCTCGGCCAACGCCGGCCAGCCCCCCCGCCCGCTGCGCCGGGTGGCCTCGGGCGGCGAACTGTCGCGCGTGTCGCTGGCCATCGAGGTGGCGGCGCTGGGGTCGGACACGGTGCCGACCATGGTCTTCGACGAAGTCGATTCGGGCATCGGCGGCGCGGTTGCCGAGATCGTCGGCCAGAAGCTCCGGGCGCTGGGCGCGCGCTGCCAGGTCCTGTGCGTGACCCACCTGCCGCAGGTGGCCGCGCAAGGCCATGCCCACTACCTGGTCAGCAAGGCCGACCGTGACGGCCAGACCCGCTCGGCCGTGCGCCCGCTCGACGCGAAGGAGCGCCAGGAAGAGCTGGCGCGCATGCTGGGCGGCGTCGAGGTGTCGAAGGAAGCGCGCGCGGCGGCGAAGCGGCTGCTGGCCAGCACCGTCGACTGACGATCAGCGCAGGCCAGGGCCCGGACAACCCGGGCGGGCGCGTGCCTGGCGGTGCGTCGCGCCGCGTGACGGCGGGGTGAGCCGTTCCGGCGGAGCACAGGCGTATCGTCGCGCCCTGAAAGACGCCCCCTCCCCCGCAGTATGGCCAGCCGCTTCCCCCCTGCCTCCACCCACGCTGGGCGCCGTCCGTCCGGTGCACTCGCCGGCGTGCCGCCGCCGAGCCGCACGACTGTCGCCGCCCACCTGAGCCCGTCGCTGCGCAATACCTGGGTCGACCGCGTGGCGCATGACCTGCGCGGACCGCTGGCGCCGATGCAGACCGCCACGTACCTGCTGCGCGATCCGGAGATCGACGCCGCGCAGCGCGACGAACTGCTCGACCTGCTGGAACAGCAGATCCGCCGCCTGAGCCAGATGATCGGTGAGGTCAGCGACTTCGGCCGTGCCGAGGCCGGTCGGCTGGTGACCCGGCGCGAACGGGTCGAGGTCGAGTCGCTGGTGGCCGACCTGGCGGGCAGCCTGCCCACCCCGCCCCGGGTCGAACTGGACGCGAGCGCCCATGGCGTCCTGCTCGAGGGCGACATCCTTCGCATTGCGCAGATGTTCCAGCTGTTGCTGGGCATGCGGCTGGCCCGTGGCGCGCCGGCCCCGGTCGCGGCGCGGCTGGATTCGGGCCGCGGGCGCCTGCGCATGCGCTGCACGGTGGCCTGCCCCGAGGCGTCCGACGAACTGGGCGACCTGCTGCTCGCGGCGCCGCACCCCGATCCGCCTGACGACACCCTCGGCTTCGGCCTGGTCATCGCCGGTGCGATCGCGGCCGCGCATGGCGGCCGCCTGCACGGCCACGCCAGCGACGGGGAGCATGTAGAACTGGTGCTGGAGCTTCCCTGCGTGCGCCCGCCGACGGGTCGCGGCGCCAACGCCTAGGCGAGGCGCGGCCGGTCAGCGCTTGCGGCGCACGTAGAGCACCAGCGAGTGCTCGTCGAGGACGTAACCGTGCTCGCCGGCGATCTTGTTGAGCAGTTCCACGATCTCCGGGCTCTCGAACTCGGTGATCAGCCCGCTGCTCATGTCGACCATGTGGTAGTGGTGGTCGCCGCGGTCGAGCTCGTACAGCGCGTGCCCGCCCTCGAAGTTGTGCTTGGTCACCAGGCCCGCGGCCTCGAACTGGGTCAGCACCCGGTAGACCGTGGCCAGGCCGATCTCGTCGCCCTGTTCGAGCAACTGGCGGTAGATGTCCTCCGCGGTCATGTGCTGGCGCGGATTCTTCTGCTCGAGCAGCTGCAGGATGCGCATCCGCGGATGGGTCACCTTCAACCCGGCCTTGCGCAGTTCAGTCGATTCCATGGAGCCTCCGTTCACAGCCGATTTAGCGCCAGCTGCTTGGACGCCGGCCTCGGTGCGCCGGTGAGTGTATCATCGCGCCATCCATCGCCCGGTCCGCAGGCACCCGATTCCATGCGCATTCCCCGCCTCCTGTTCGTCGTCCTGGTCGCCCTCGGCACCGCCGGCTGCGGCATCCTCTACAAGCAGCCGATCTACCAGGGCAACCTGATCGAACAGTCCGCGGTCGAGCAGCTGCAGGTGGGCATGGGCAAGCAGCAGGTCCTGACCCTGCTCGGCACGCCGTCGATCGCCGATCCGTTCCACCACCAGCGCTGGGACTACACCGCCACCGAACGCGTCAACCGCCGCGGCACGACCGAGGTCAAGAACCTCACGCTGTGGTTCGAGAACGACGCGCTGGCACGCTGGGACGGCGAGTACTTCGCCGAGCAGGACAAGGAGCTGTCCGAGCGCATGCGCCGCTTCGGCAACCTGCCCAAGGAAAAGGGCAACCAGCGCCGCCGCTGAGGCGAACGCCTGGCGCTGCCCGCGCGGCGCCGCGGCCCTCGTTGGCCAATCCCGTCCCGCTCAA
>JAEXTE010000304.1 GCA_023453655.1 Pseudomonadota bacterium | reverse complement strand
CCCTTCGTCGGTGCCGTTGTCGCCCACCGGGCGCGAATCGCCGAAGCCGGCGGACGACAGTCGCGCGGCCGCGATGCCCTGCGCCGTCAGCGCCGCGACCACCGCCTGCGCGCGCTGCTGCGACAGCTCGCGGTTGCGCGCGGCGGTGCCGGTGTTGTCGGTATGGCCCTCGACGGACAGCCGCAGCGCCGGATCCTGCTCCAGCACGGCGAGCACCTGCGCGATCTGCGGCTGCGACTCGGGCAGGATGTCGGCCTTGTCCACGGCGAAGTTGACCTGGATCGCAACGCGCCCGTCGGCATCGAGCTTCTGCTTCAGTGCATCGGCCGGCAGCAGCGCGGCGGTCTGCACGAAGCCCTCGCGCTCCACGACCACCCAGCCGGCGCTCATGTACTCCAGGCGCGCATGCACCCAGACTTGGCGCCCGTCCGGACGATCGACGCGATACACGCGCGATTCGTAATCGTCCCAGCTGAAACCCGTGCCATCGCTGTAGGGGCCCTTGAGGTCGTTGCCGTAGCGCTCGGAGGCCTCGCGCGGGATGCGTCCCTCGAACACCAGCACGCCGCCGGCCTCGTCCATCATGGCCTCTAGGTTGCGGCGCACCTCGTGCATCGAGCGGTTGCGCTCGTCCGCCACGACCTGGCCGGCCCAGGTCCGGCCTTCGACTTCCTCGAAATCGCTGCCGGTCCAGAACGGGTACATGTCGAAGTCCCGCTGCTTCGGCCGGTTGCCCTGGTCGTAGCCTTCGGGCGCGGACAGGTAGGGGAACTCGTCGCGCCAGCGCGCGGTGGGCGCGAACGGCGTTTCCTCCACGATCACCAGTCCGGCCTCGTTGGAGGTGGTCGCCAGCTGCACCCAGACATTGCGGTCGGCCTGGCGGATGACGTGCACGCTGGTCTGCGCGTCCTGGTCGAGGTTCACGGCCTCGATGAAGCCGCCGCCGATCTCGTCTTCGAGCTGGCCGTAGTACATGTTCCGGCGCAGCGGGCCTTCGAATACCGCCTGCGCGCCGGCCTCGGCCAGGACCGCCTCGAGGTTGCGGCGCAGTTCGCGCGCCGAGAATTCCTTGTCGCGCCGCTGGTCGCGGTCGACGACGATCTTCGCGTTCCAGCTCGCGCCCTCCACCCAGTGCAGGCCGTCGCCGATGCGGAACGGAAAGCGGGCGTAGCGGCGCACGTGCGGGCGGTTCTGCGGGCCGTAGCCCGCCGGCAGCGAGAAGAACGGCAGGTCGCCGAGCGCGACGTTGCTGGCAGGGACGCGCTCGACGTCGAACGCGAGCAGTGGGACCGGATTGCCGTCCCGATCGAGGACGTGATCGCCGGATGCGGCGGCGTCGGTCGGCACGGCGTCGGCCGGCGCGGCCTCGGCCGGCGCGGACTGGGCTGCGCCGCTGTCCGCCGCTGCGGGCGTCTCCAGATCAGCCTGCGGCGCCGCGCTGTCCTGCGGTGCATCGCCGCACGCCGCCAACGCCAACGCCATCGTCATCGCCCACGCGACCAGGGTGTCCTTGCGCATCCGTTACTCCGTTTCGGCACGAAGCGCGGAGCGTACACGACTGTCGCGACTTGTCGCAGCGTGGTCGCGGCGCTTCGGCGGCGCGATGCAGCGTCGCCTGACTCAGTCCCCGCGCCGCTGCCGTTCGTAGGCCTGCAGATGCACCCACGCCGCATGCAGGCAGGGTGCGGCGATGCCGGCCGACCGCGCGCGCCGCAGCATGTCGCCCACGATGTGTCCGGCTTCCACGCGTGCGCCGGCCTCGAGGTCGCGCAGCATCGACGCCTTCACCGCGGACGCCGGGTCGACCAGGGTGGCGCGCGCGATATCGCGTGCCTTCTCCGGCACCGGCTGGCCCCCGGCCACGGCAACGGCCAGGCATTCGTCGTGCAGCGCGGCCATGAACGCTGCACCGCCTTCGGCCGCGACGATCTCGCCGACGCTGGCGCGCATCAGGCAGGTACCGGCGGCCAGCGCGGCGAGGAAGCTGAACTTGATCCACTGCTCCTGCGCGATGTCCGCAGTGGCGCGATGGTCGATGCCGGCGCGGGCGCACAGCGCGGCGAACGCGTCCACGCGTGCGCTGGAGCCGCCATCGCGCTCGCCGAAGGTGATCGAGGCCGGGCGGCCCAGGTGGTCGATCGCGCCGTCGGCGGCGAGGGTGGCGCTGATGAAGCACAGCCCGCCCAGCACCCGCTCGCGCCCGAACCGCGCGTCCAGCACCGGGTAGTGCAGCAGGCCGTTGAGGATCGGCAGCAGGGTGGTGGCGGCCCCCATCGCGGGAGCGACGGCCTCGATCGCCTCGTCCAGGCCGTAGGCCTTGCACGAGAGCACGACCAGGTCGAACGGCGCCTGCGCCACCGCCGCCGGCAGCGTGTCGCCGGTGAGGGTGCGCACCGGCAGCTGCGCGTCGCCGAGCGGGCTGCGGATGCGCAGGCCGTCGCGCTGCAGCTGCGCCGCGCGCGCCGGACGCACCAGGAAGCTGACGTCGGCGCCCGACTGCGACAGGCGGCCGCCGAAGTAGCCGCCGGTGCCGCCGGCGCCGAGCACCAGCACCCGCATCAGCTGCGCAGCCCGACGCCGCGGCGCAGCAGCCACAGCGACAACGTGCCCAGGCCGGCGATGAAGGCCAGCATCAGCGCGTAGGCGACCCACAGCGGCACGTCGGAGGTGCCGAGCAGGCCGTAGCGGAAGGCGTTGACCATGTAGAAGATCGGGTTGGCGTGGGTGGCCGCCTGCGCCCAGCCCGGCAGCAGGGTGATCGAATAGAACACGCCGCCCAGGTAGGTGAGCGGGGTCAGGATGAAGACCGGCACGATCGCCACGTCGTCGAACTTCCTGGCGTAGACCGCGTTGACGAAACCGGCCAGCGAGAAGATCGTGGCGCCCAGCAGCACCGTGCTCAGGGTCACCAGTGGATGCGGGATGCGCACGCTCGTGAACAGCATGGCGATGCACAGCACGATCGCGCCCACCATCAGCCCGCGCAGCACCGCGCCGGCGACGTAGCCGCCCAGGATCACCCAGCTCGGCATCGGGCTGACCAGCATTTCCTCGATGTGGCGGCCGAACTTGGCGCCGAAGAAGCTCGAGGAGATGTTGCCGTAGCTGTTCTGGATCACGCTCATCATCACCAGCCCGGGGACGATGAACTCCATGTAGCTGTAGCCGCCCATGTCGCCGATGCGCGATCCGATCAGGCCGCCGAAGATCAGGAAGTACAGCGTCATCGTGATCGCCGGCGGCACCAGGGTCTGGCCCCAGATCCGCAGGATCCGCGCGACCTCGCGCCGCATGATGGTGACCAGCGCCACCCAGTGCAGGCGCGCGTCCGTGGCCGGTGTCGCGGTGTCGATGTCGTTGCGCACGCTGCTCATGCCGCCTGCTCCTGGGCGCGGGCGCCGCTGCCGGTCATGCGCACGAACAGTTCCTCGAGCCGGTTGGACTTGGTGCGCATCGAGCGCACCCGGATGCCGGCGGCATCGAGGCTTGCGAACACCCGGTTGAGGTCCATCGCGCGCGGCATGTCGAGATCGAGCGTGTGGTCGTCGAGCGCGGCCAGGGTGGCGCCCTCGATCGCCGGCAGCGGCGCGGGCAGCGTGTCCTCGACGTCGAGCAGGAAGCCCTCGACGTCGAGCTTGGCCAGCAGCGCGCGCATCGGACCCTGCTCGACGATGGTGCCGCGGTCGATGATCGCCAGGTTGCGGCACAGCGACTCGGCTTCCTCGAGGTAATGCGTGGTGAGGATGATGGTGGTGCCGGCGGCGTTGATCTCGCGCAGCACCCGCCACATGTCGCGGCGGATCTCGATGTCCACGCCGGCGGTGGGCTCGTCGAGGATCAGCAGCCGCGGCCGGGTCATCATCGCCCGCGCGATCATCAGCCGGCGCTTCATGCCGCCCGAGAGCGTGCGGCTCATCATCCGCGCCTTGTCCCAGAGGAACGCCCGCTTGAGTTCCTCCTCGGCGCGGGCCAGCGCCTGCGCGCGCGGCACGCCGTAGAAGCCGGCGTAGTTGACCAGGATGTCGAGCGGCTTCTCGAACATGTTGAAGTTGATTTCCTGCGGCACCAGGCCGATCTGGCGCATGGCCGCGCCGCGCTGCGCGGCCAGGTCGATGCCGAACACCGAGACCTCGCCCGCGGTCTTGTTCACCAGCGAGGAGATGACGCCGATCAGGGTGCTCTTGCCGGCGCCGTTGGGGCCGAGCAGGGCGTAGAAGTCGCCGGGCAGCACGTCCAGGGACACGCCCTTGAGCGCCTGCACGCCGTTGTCGTAGGTCTTGCGGAGGTCGCGGATCCGCAGCGCGGGCGCGCCGGGAGCCGCCGGGGAATCGATGGGCATCGGGGTCCGTCGCGGGGGCTTTGGCCGCGCCGTTCGCGGCAAGCCGCTAGTATAGGCGGCCCGTCGACCCACTCCCGGGCCGCACCGTCCCATTCCCGTCTTGGCCATCGTCCAGTTCCCGCTCAGGCTCACCGGACGGCGCATGCTCGCGCCGTCGGTCGCGCACCTCACCTTTTCCCGCGACGACGGGCAGCCGCTGGATTTCATCCCCGGACAGTTCATCCAGGTGCACTTCCAGTACGCGGACGGCACGCCGACCAAGCGCTCGTATTCGCTGGCGACGATCCACGACCACGCGCTGGGGCCGGGCGATGCGGTGGAGATCGCGGTCAGCTACGTGCCAGGGGGCGCGGCGACCGCGCTGTTCGAGAACCTCGCGGAAGGCGGCACGGTGCAGGCCAGCGGTCCGTTCGGGCGCTTCTGCCTGATGCCGAACGATGCCAACCGCCGCTACCTGCTGATCGGGACCGGCACCGGCGTGACCCCATACCGCGCCATGCTGCCCCTGCTGGAGAAGGCGATCGCCGAACGCGGCATCGAGGTCGTGCTGCTGTTCGGCGCGCGCAGCCCGGCCGAGCTGCTGTACGGCGACGAGTTCCGCGCCTTTGCGCGACGCAATCCCGGCTTCCGCTTCGTGCCCTGCTTCTCGCGGGAACTTCCGGAGGCGGGTTCGCCGCAGGCGCATGTGGACGTGCGCTCCGGCTATGTGCAGCAGTTCCTGGCCGAGTTCGCGCCCGATGCCGGGGGCGACATCGCCTACCTGTGCGGCAACCCGAACATGGTCGACGCCTGCTTCGAGGCGCTGAAGGACGCGGGCCTGCCGGTACCGCGGATCCGCCGCGAGAAGTACGTCAGCAGCAAGTAGGCACAGGCCCGCCGAGGACGCGCCGCCTGGCCCCGCGGACCGGGCGTCGCCCGGTAGGCCGCCATCGCGCGTGCATGGACGCCGGTCGACGGCGGCATGTCAAGCTTGCTTGACACGGCCGGCGCGCGGCGGCATCCTGATGTCAAGCTTCCTTGACAACGGGATCGCGATGTCCCTGCCACTGCCTCCCGCCGGGCTGCGCCCATGCGCATGAGCGGCCGCGCCGTCACCTTCGGGCTGGCGCTGCTGCTGGGTGCGCCTGGGGTGGCCCGCCTGGTGGCCCCCGGCCTGCTGCCGGGACTGGATCGCGGGTCGGCCGTGGTGCTGTGCGTCGGAGCGCTGCTGATCGGCGCGATGTGCCTGACCAACCGGGACCCGATGGGCATCGACGTCGCGTCGCCACCGGTCGCCCGCCGCTACCTGCTCGAGGGCGGCATGGCGATGCTGGCCTACGTACTGGCGCTGGCGGCTTCGCTCTGGCTGCTCAAGCGGGTCGATCCGATGCCGCTGCGGGCGGCGGTCGCGCTGCTGCCGCTGCTGCCGATCGTGGCCGCCCTGCTGGCGATGGCGCGCTACCTGCGCGCGCTCGACGAGCTGCAGCAGCGCATCGAGCTCGTCTCGCTCGCCGTCGCCTCGGGGGTGGTCTCGCTGCTGTACATGGCGGGCGGCCTGCTGCAGTCGGCGCGGCTGGTCGAGATCGCGGCCCGCGACGCGATGATCTGGGTCTTCCCGCTGATCTGCGCCGCCTACGGCGTGGGTCGCGGCGCCATCGCGCGGCGTTACGAATGAGTGCGCGATGAGGAACCGCGTCCGCGAACTGCGCGAGGCGCACGGCTGGTCACAAGCGCAGCTCGGCGAGCGTCTCGAAGTGTCGAGACAGACCATCAACTCGATCGAAACCGGCAAGTACGATCCCAGCCTGCCGCTGGCGTTCCGGATCGCGGCCGTGTTCGACGCCACCATCGAATCGATTTTCTTCCCGGAGACTTCCGCATGAAGCGCCTGCTCTACCTGGTCCCCCTCGCCGGCAGCCTGCTGCTGGCGTCCTGCGACGGCGGCGGCGGCCGCGGCACCGGCCCGCAGGCCGACGCGCAGGGTCGCGTGCACTACGGCGAACTCGCGTTCGAGCCCTGCTCCCTGCCCGGTCCCGGCAACAACGCGGTCGAGGCGCAGTGCGGCACGCTCGAGGTGCCCGAGAACCACGACGCGCCCGATGGACGCCGCATCGCGCTGGCGATCGCGCTGGTGCCGGCCAAGGGCATGGCCGAGGCCGATCCGATCTTCATGATCGCCGGCGGCCCGGGACAGTCGGCGCTGGAGAGCTACCCGTCGGTCGCCGAGGCCTTCGCCGACGCGCGCCGCAACCGCCACGTGGTGCTGGTGGACGCGCGCGGCACCGGCGGCTCCAACCCGCTGCACTGTCCGGACTTTAACAACGAGGAGGTGCTGGCGGATCCGGAGAACGACAGCATCGAGGCGCTGGTGCGGCTGACCGAGGCCTGCCGCGACACGCTGCAGGAGAGCAGCGACCTGCGCTTCTACACCACCGGCGACCACGTCCGCGACCTCGACCTGGTGCGGAGCCGCCTGGGCGTCGAAAAGATCAACCTGGTCGGCGTGTCCTACGGCACGCGCGTGGCGCAGCAGTACGCGGCCGCGTACCCGCAGCACACCCGCACCGTGGTGCTCGATTCGGTGGTGCCCAACTCGCTGGTACTGGGGCTCGACCACGCGCGCAACCTGGAGGACGCGCTGGACGCGCAGTTCCAGCGCTGCCGCGCCAGCGAGGCCTGCCTGGCCAACCTCGGCGACCCGCGCCGACAGCTGACCGTGGTGCGCGAACGGCTGCAGGCCGGCGGCATCGCGCCGGTGCGCTACCGCGACCCCGTCTCCGGTGAGTGGCGCGAGGAAGTGCCGCGGTACGTGCACCTGGCCAGCCTGCTGCGCCTGTACGCCTACCAGCCGTCGATGGCGGCCACCTTGCCGCTGGTACTGCACGAGGCCTCGCAGCAGCGCTACGAAAGCCTGCTGGCGCAGTCGCGCATGCTCGCCGGGCAGATGGGCGACGCGATGGCGGTGGGCATGGGCCTGTCGGTGAGCTGCAGCGAGGACGCCGACGAGTTCGGCGAAGCCGGCGCGGACGACGCGGGCACCGTGCTCGGCCCGATCCTGGTCGACACCCTGCGCGCGCAGTGCGCGGTGTGGCCCAAGGGCACGCGCAGCGAGCGCTTCCGCGAACCGCTGGCGGGCGACCTGCCGGTGCTCGCGATCAGCGGCGAGTACGACCCGGTCACCCCGCCCCGCTACGGCGACGAGGTGGTCGAAGGGCTGCCCAATGGCCGCCACCTGGTGCTGCCGGGCCAGGGCCACAGCGTGCTCGGCACCGGCTGCATGCCCAAGCTGTTCGCGCAGTTCGTCGAAGGCGCCGATGCGTCCGCCCTCGACGCGACCTGCCTGGAGCGCCTGAGCGCGCAGCCGCCGTTCGCCGGCAACTACGGCTGGGAGCCGTAATCGCGCTGTGCGCTCCACACCCCATTCGAGAACACGGACCTTCCCATGATCCGCATCGACAACCTGCATAAATCGTTCAAGAGCAAGACCGGCACCGTGCACGCGGTGAAGGGCGTCGGCTTCGAGGCGCGCGACGGCGAGATCACCGGCCTGCTCGGCCCCAACGGCGCCGGCAAGACCACCACGCTGCGCATGCTCTACACCCTGATGTCGCCCGACCAGGGCCGGATCGAGGTCGACGGCATCGATGTCGCCGCGGATCCGACCGCGGTGCGCCAGCGCCTGGGCGTGCTGCCCGACGCGCGCGGCATCTACAAGCGGCTGACCGCGCGCGAGAACATCGCCTACTTCGGCCGCCTGCACGGGCTGGACGAGGCGACCATCCGCGAGCGCACCGCGGCGATGGCGAAGACCCTGGTGATGGAGGACTTCCTCGACCGCCGCACCGAGGGCTTCAGCCAGGGCCAGCGCACCAAGACCGCGATCGCGCGCGCGCTGGTGCACGCGCCGCGCAACGTGATCCTCGACGAACCGACCAACGGCCTGGACGTGATGACCACGCGCGGACTGCGCAGCTTCCTGCGCGGGCTGCGCGACGAAGGCCGCTGCGTGATCTTCTCCAGCCACATCATGCAGGAGGTCGCCGCCCTGTGCGATCGCATCGTGGTGGTCGCGCACGGCGAGGTGCGCGCGGTGGGATCGCCGGATCAACTGCGCGAGCACACGGGACTGTCCGACCTGGAGGACGTGTTCGTCCGCCTGGCCGGCCTCGAGGGAGAAGCCGCATGAGCATGAGTGCGATCTGGACCGTCGCGAAGAAGGAGCTGGTGGACCTGTTCCGCGACCGCAAGACCATGGCGCTGGGCCTGCTGATGGGCCCGATCCTGATCCCGGCGCTGATCCTGGGCCTGGGCGCGATGGCCGAGAAGAAGATGCGGACCCAGCTCGAATCGACGCTGGAGCTGCCGGTGATCGGCGCCGAACACGCGCCCAACCTGGTCGCCTTCCTCAAGGGCCGCAACATCGACACGATCGATGCCCCGCAGGATCCCGAAGGCGCGGTGCGCAGCCAGGACTTCGACGTGGTGCTGAAGATCGACCCGGAGTTCGGCGAGCGCTGGCGGGGCAGCCGGCCGGCGCGCGTCGAGCTGATCTACGACAGCTCGCGCCAGGACTCGCAGATCCCGGTCAACCGCGTGCGCGGCGTGCTGCTCGAGTACAGCCGCACGGTCGGCGTGCTGCGCGGGATCAACCGCGGGGTCAGTCCCGAGGCCGGATTCGCGGTGCAGGTCGGCCAGCGCGACGTGGCCACGCCCGAGGCGCGGCGCGGGATGCTGCTGGCGTTCCTGCCCTACCTGCTGATCCTGCTGAGCTTCCTCGGCGGCGCGGCGCTGGTGATCGACGTGACCGCGGGCGAGCGCGAGCGGCAGTCGCTGGAGCCGCTGCTGGCCACGCCGGCGGCGCGCGCGTCGATCATGAGCGGCAAGATCCTCGCCGCCTGCCTGTTCGGCATGCTCTCGCTGCTGCTGGTGGTGCTGTCGCTGAAGTTCTCCTTCCAGCTGGCGCCGGGCCCGATGCAGCTGGTGGACGTGTCCACGCCGGTGATCGCCAAACTGCTGCTGGTGCTGCTGCCGATGGTGCTGATCGGCACCACCCTGCTGACCCTGATCGCGGCCAGCGTGAAGTCGGTCAAGGAGGCGCAGAGCTACATGAGCGTGCTGATGTTCCTGCCGGTGATCCCCACCATCGTGCTGATGGTGAACCCGGTGAAGAACCAGCTGTGGCAGTTCGCGGTGCCGTTCCTGGCGCAGAACCAGATGATCCTGAAGCTGGTGCGCAGCGAGGCGGTGGCCGCGCAGGAATGGGCGGTGTACCTGGGCGCGGGCTTCGGACTGGCGCTGGTGCTGTGGCTGCTGGCCGCCCGCCTGTACCACCGGGAGAAGCTGGCGATCTCGGCCTGACGCGGCCGCGCCGCGGGCGTCCGGCCGGGTGCCGGACCAGAAAAAAAGCCCGGCGAGCGCCGGGCTTTTTTCGTTGCGACGGACGGACCGGTTACTGGGTCGGACTGAAGTTGATGGTGCGGCGGGTGGTGACCGGCGCGCCCACCGGCTCGAAGCGCCAGCGACGCACCGCGTTGACCGCCTCGCGGTCGAAGACGCGCGGCGGATTGGCGCGCACCACGCGCACGCCGTCCACGGAGCCGTCGACGCCGACCGTGAACTCGACCTGCACTTCGCCGGACGTGCCCGCCCGCAGCGCGTCGGGCGGATAGCGCGGTGCCGGCGTGCTGATCG
>JAEXTE010000284.1 GCA_023453655.1 Pseudomonadota bacterium | reverse complement strand
GCGGATCGGGCAGTGCGGTCGGCACCGGCGGCATGCGCACCAAGCTCGAGGCCGCGCAGCGCGCCTCGGCGGCGGGCGTGTCGACCGTGCTGTTCAACGGCACCCGCGCCGACGTGCTCGCGGACCTCGCGCGCGACGCCCTGCGCGGCACCCGCATCCACGCGCTGCGCAGCCGCGTGGCGGTGCGCAAGCACTGGCTGCAGAACGCGCCGGCCGAGCCGGGCGGCATCGTCATCGACGAGGGCGCGGCCAACGCCCTGGTCGAGAAGGGCGCCTCGCTGCTGCCCGGCGGCGTGATCACCGCCGAGGGCGAGTTCCGCCGTGGCGACATGGTCGAGGTGCTGCTGCGCGGCGAGGACGGCAGCGAGCGCGTGGCGCGCGGCGTCAGCCAGTACTCGGCCGCCGACATCCGCCGCATTGCCCGCCGCCATTCGCGCGAGATCGAATCCGTGCTCGGCTACAGCTACGGCGGCACGGTGATCCATCGCGACGACCTGATGCTGGTCTAGCGGATGCGCTGGTGCGGTTGCCGCCGCAACCGTCGCGCCGGCGCGCCGCATGCTCGCTTACCATGCGGGTGCTCCCCCGAATGCCGATCCCGATGTCCATCCGCACCCTTGCCCTGCAGTGCCGCGACGCCGCCCGCGCGGTGGCCGCGCTGTCCACGGACGCCAAGGACGCCATGCTGCGCGCCATGGCCGACGCGCTGGAGCGCGACGTCGACGCGATCCTCGCGGCCAACGCGAGCGACATGGCCGCCGCGACGGAGAAGGGCGTGGGCGAGGCGATGCTCGACCGTCTGCGGCTCGACGCCGGTCGCGTCGCCGGCATTGCCGCCGCGTTGCGCGAGGTCGCCGCGCTGCCCGATCCGGTCGGCCAGCTCACGCGTCGCGACGTGCGCCCCAACGGCATCACGGTCGAGCGCGTGCGCATGCCGCTGGGCGTGATCGCGATGATCTACGAGGCGCGCCCCAACGTCACCGCCGATGCCGCCGCGCTGTGCCTGAAGGCCGGCAACGGCGTGATCCTGCGTGGCGGCAGCGAGGCGATCCGCTCCAACACTGCCATCGCCGCCAGCCTGCACGGTGCGCTGGAGGCCGCGGGCGTGCCCTCGGCCGCGCTCACGGTGGTGTCGGACCTGCGCCGCGAGGCCATGGTCGAACTGCTGCAGCTCAACGACGTCGTCGACCTGGCGATTCCGCGCGGCGGCGAGGGCCTGATCCGATTCGTGGCCGAGCACGCGCGCGTACCGGTGATCAAGCACTACAAGGGCGTGTGCCATCTGTATGTCGATGCGGATGTCGACGAAGGCCTGGCGCTGCGCCTGCTGGTCGACGGCAAGGTCTCTCGGCCCAGCGCCTGCAACTCGCTGGAAACACTGCTGGTGCATGCAGCGGTGGCCGCGAGCTTCCTGCCCCGGGCCGTGGAGACACTGCACGCCCGCGGCGTGGCGTTGCGCGGCGACGAGGCCTCGCGCGCCCTGTGCGAAGGCGTGGCGGCGGCCGGCGAGGACGATTACGACACCGAACACCTGGACCTCGCGCTCAACCTGCGCGTGGTCGGTTCGCTGGACGAGGCGATCGCCCACATCCGCCGCCATGGCTCGGACCACACCGAGGTGATCGCCACCCGCGACCCGGACGCGGCCGGCCGATTCGTTGCCGCGCTGCGCTCGGCGGTGGTGATGGTCAACGCTTCATCGCGCTTCAGCGACGGCGGCGAACTCGGGCTGGGCGCGGAGATCGGCATCTCCACCACGCGCCTGCACGCCTACGGGCCGATGGGCCTGGAGGCCCTCACCATCGAGCGCTTCGTGGTGCGCGGCGAGGGCCAGACCCGCAACATCCACGGCTGAGCCGCGGCGCGCTCAGCCGGCCAGGGCGTCGGCCTTGGCCGCGCAGATGAAGTCGTTCTCGCTCAGGCCGCCGACGTCGTGGGTGGAGAAACGCACCACGCAGCGGTCGTAGTGCACGCCGAGGTCGGGGTGGTGGTCCTCGCGGTGCGCCACGTGGGCCAGCGCATTCACGAAGGCCATGGTCCGGTAGTAGTCCTCGAAGCGGAAGGTCCGGGTCAGGGCACGGCCTTCTTCGGCCAGTTCCCAGCCGGGCACCTGCGGCAGCAGCTCGCGCAGGCGGGCCTCGCCGAGGCGGTGCCCGGCGCCGCGGCGCGGGATACAGTGGGCCTGGACGAGCGGAACGAGGTCCGACATGGCGGAATCTCCTGGACGGGCGGCGCGGGACTGAACGGACCGTGTTTCGCCGGGCCGGGTCCGCGGCGCGATGAACGGGCGGGGCGCGGGGCTGTCCTAGAATACGTGCAAAGACAGGCAAGGCCATGATCGAGATCACCGACACCGCACAGACGCATTTCCGCAGGCTCATCGAACGCGAGGCGGTGCCCGGCCTCGGGGTGCGGCTGGCGGCCGTGCATCCGGGCACGCCGCGCGCGGACGTGCAGCTCGAGTTCGCGGAGCCGGGCGACCTGCACGGCGACGAGTGGGCGATCGACTGCGAAGGCTTCACCCTGTGGCTCGACGCCGACAGCGCGCCCTTCCTCGACGGCGCCCGGATCGACTACGAGACCCGGGCCACCGGCGGCCAGCTGCAGATCCGCGCGCCCAGGATCAAGGGGCAGGCGCCGCCGGAATCGGCATCGATGGTCGAGCAGGTGCGCTGGCTGATCGAATCGGAGATCAATCCGCAGCTCGCCTCGCATCGCGGCCACGTTTCGCTGCAGGAGGTCACCGCCGACGGCGTGGTGGTGCTGCGCTTCGGCGGTGGCTGCCATGGCTGCGGCATGGTCGACGTGACGCTCAAGAACGGCATCGAGCGCACCCTGATGGACAAGGTGCCGGGCATCACCGCGGTGCGCGACGCCACCGACCACGATACCGGCACGGCACCGTACATGCCGCGCGGCGCCGACTGACGGATCGCGCCGCGGGTGTTCTCTTCCAGCGAACTGCTCGAGGCGATCCAGCGCCGTCTGCGCAAGGGACGCTCGATCCGGCCGCCGCGGCCGGCCGGGGAGTTCCCGCCTGGTTGGAAGGAATGGTTCCAGGAAGATCCCGCGCAGCCCCGGCGAAGCGCGCGCGCGGTCGATGCGGTCGTCGCGGTGCTGCTGTCGCGCGAGGTCGTGTACCCGCGCGGTTACCGCAAGCTCAACGGACTGCAGGCCTTCCTGCGGCTGTGGCGCTACGACTGGCGCGAGCAACCGGTGCCCGACCGCCGCACCCGCGTGGCCTCGATGTCGCTGTCGCTGCTGCTGCACGTGCTCTGGCTGCAACTGATGGTCCTGCTGATGGTCGCCAATCCCCCCGGCGGCGAGGAAGCCGAGCGCCTGGGCGAGGACATCACCCAGGTGGAGTTCATCGGCGAGGGCACGCCGCAGGAGGAGGGCGG
>JAEXTE010000070.1 GCA_023453655.1 Pseudomonadota bacterium | reverse complement strand
GGCCTGTCCACCGGCGAGGCGCGGCGCGTCCTGCTGGCGCGGGCGCTGGTGCACGCGCCGATGGCCCTGCTGCTGGACGAGCCCGGCGCCGGGCTGGACGTGGTCGCGCGCGGGCGCCTGCTGCGGACCCTGCGCCGCCTGGCCGCCGAGGGCGTGACCCTGCTGCTGGTGACCCACCACGCCGAGGAACTGGTGCCGGAGATCGGCCACGTGGTGCTGCTGCGCGACGGCCGCGTGGTCGCCGACGGACCGCGCCCCCAGGTGCTCACCGATGCCCTGCTCTCGCAGGCCTACGGCGCGCCCCTGCGCTATGCCGAGGGCGAGTTCCCGACGCTGGCGCTGGCGGAGGCGGCCGATGCCTGAGCTGCCCGAGGTCGAGACCACCCGCGCCGGACTGGCGCCCCATGTCGAGGGTCGCCGGGTCCGGGAGCTGGTCCTGCGCCGCCCCGACCTGCGCTGGCCGATCCCGCCGGAGCTGGTCGCCGAGCTGCCCGGCCAGCGCATCGACGCCGTGCGCCGTCGCGCCAAGTACCTGCTGCTCGACACCGCGGCGGGCAGCGCCCTGCTGCACCTGGGCATGTCGGGCAGCCTGCGCGTGCTGCCGGCCGACACCCCGCTGCGCACGCACGATCACGTCGACCTCGTGCTCGACGGTCCGCGCGGCGCGGCCCGCGTGCTGCGCTTCAACGACCCGCGCCGCTTCGGCTGCCTGCTCTGGCAGGCACCCGGGCAGGTGCATCCGCTGCTGCGCGGCCTGGGACCCGAGCCGCTGTCGGACGACTTCGACGGCGACTACCTGTTCGTCCGCAGCCGCGGCCGCAGCGCGCCGGTGAAGACCTTCCTGATGGACCAGCGCATCGTCGTGGGCGTCGGCAACATCTACGCCGCCGAGGCCCTGCACGCGGCCGGGATCTCGCCGCTGCGCGCGGCCGGACGGGTCTCGCGCGAGCGCTACCGGCTGCTGGCCGACGCGGTGAAGCGCATCCTGGCCCATGCGATCGCCCGCGGCGGCACCACCCTGCGCGACTTCCTGGCGCCGGACGGGGCCCCGGGCTACTTCGAACAGGAGCTCTCGGCCTACGGCCGCGGCGGCGAGCCCTGTCCCCGCTGCGGGCGGCCCCTGCGCCAGGCCAGCATCGGCCAGCGCGCGACGGTCTGGTGCGGCCATTGCCAGCGCTGAGGGCGCCGCGGCCCGCGTCCGGCGCGGCTTCGCGGTATAGTCCCGGGCGCTGAAGGGAGCACAGCGCCACATGTCCGACACCGCAGACATCACTCTCTGGCTGGACGCGGCGCGCGGCGGCGACCGGAGTGCGCTCGACCAGGTCCTGGCCACGCTCTACCAGGAACTGCACACCATGGCCCGCCGGCAGCTGTCCGGCCAGATGGGCCAGACCCTCGACGCCACCGCGCTGGTGCACGAGGCCTACCTCAAGCTCATCGGCCGTCGCGAGATCCAGTTCGACGACCGCGCCCATTTCTTCGCCTATGCCGCCTCGGCCATGCGCAGCGTGGTGGTCGACTACGCGCGCCAGCGCCTGGCGCAGAAGCGCGGCGGCGACCTGCACCGCGTCACCGACCTGCCGCACGACCTCGAAGGCGGGCTGCGCATGGACGAGGACATGCTGGCGCTGGACGTGGCCCTGACCCGACTGGCCGGGGTCGACGCCAAGCTCGCCCAGGTGGTGGAACTGCGATATTTCGGTGGCCTGTCCGAGGCGGAGATCGCCACCCTGCTCGACCGCTCCGACCGCAGCATCCGCCGCGACTGGCAGAAGGCGCGGATGTACCTGCTGGCCTCGCTGGGCGGCTGAGGCGGCCGCGATCGGGTCGCCGGGGGGAGACATGCCACACGACCAGCCCGGCCCGGGCCCGCTTCGCGCACCGGCCGCCTGGATCCGCCGCTGATGGACGCCGACCGCTGGCAGCGCCTGTCGCCGCTGCTCGACGCCCTGCTCGAACTCGACGAGGCCGCGCGCGCCGCCAGCCTGGCCTCGCTGCGCGACGACGATCCGCAGCTGGCCGACGATCTGGAGGAACTGCTCGCGCTCGAGGCCGGCAGCGACTTCCTCAACGAACCGCTGATCACCCCGCACCCGGGCGTGCACGCCGGCGCTTCGGTCGGACCCTACGCGCTCGAGCGCATGCTCGGCGAAGGCGGCATGGGCCAGGTCTGGCTGGCGCGCCGCGCCGACGGCCTGTACGAGCGCCGCGTCGCGCTCAAGCTGCTGCGCCCCGGCCTGGCCGATCCGGGCCTGCGCCTGCGCTTCACCCGCGAACGCCAGATCCTGGCGCGGCTCGAGCACCCGCACATCGCACGCCTGCTCGACGCCGGCATCAGCAGCGACAACCAGCCCTACCTGGCGCTGGAGTACGTCGAGGGCGAACCGATCACCGACTGGTGCCGCGCACGCGACCCGGGCGTGGTCACGCGCGTGCAGCTGTTCATGCAGGTGTGCGAGGCGGTCAGCCACGCGCACACCAACCTGATCGTGCACCGCGACCTCAAGCCGTCCAACATCCTGGTCACGCCGCTGGACGACGTGCGCCTGCTCGACTTCGGCATCGCCAAGCTGCTCGACACGCCCGACCACGCGCCCGAGCAGACCCGCACCGGCCTGCGCGCCTTCACCCTCCACTACGCCGCGCCCGAGCAGATCCGCGGCGAGCCGGTCACCACGATGACCGACGTGTACTCGCTGGGCGTGGTGCTGTACGAGATGCTCGCCGGGCGCAAGCCCTACCAGCTCAAGCGGCACAGCGACGCGCAGTGGGAGGACGCGATCCTCAACGCCGACCCGCAGCGTCCGTCGCTGGCGCTGCAGCGCGACGCCGACGGCAATACCGCCAGCCAGCCGGTGCGCAGGCGCGCGCGCGAGGTGGCCGGCGACCTCGACAACATCGTGCTCAAGGCGCTGGCCAAGAAGCCCGAGCAGCGCTATCCCTCGGTCGAGGCGATGGCGCTGGACCTGCAGCGCTGGCTGGACGGCAAGCCCGTGCACGCGCGGCCGCAGAGCATGTCCTACCGCATCGGCAAGTACGTCAGCCGCCACCGCTGGGCGCTGTCGACCGCGGCGGTGGTCTCGCTGGTGCTGGTGGCGGCGCTGGGCATCGTCGCCTGGCAGGCGCGGCAGGCGGTGAGCGAGTCGGCGCGCGCGCAGGCGATGCAGAACTTCGTGGTCGGCCTGTTCGAGACCGCCGGCGGCGTGCCCGCGGGCGCGCCGGTCGACATCCACCGGCTGCTCGACGACGGCGAGCGGCGCATCGAGCGCGAACTCTCCAGCCAGCCTGTGGCCCGCGCCGAACTACTCGGCGTGGTGGCGCGGCTGCGCTCGGGGCTGGGCGACTACCCCGCGGCGCACGAACTGCTGCGGCGCCAGGCGCGCCTGGTCGACGCCCTGCCGGATGCGCCTCCCAGCCTGCGCCTGCAGTCGGCCACCGACCTGGGGCGGGTGCTGCGGCTGACCGGCGACACCGACGCCTGCCTGGCGCGGATGCAGCCGCTGCTCGCCCTGGCACGGCGCAGCGAGCACCGGTTGCCGCTGCCGGCCTCGGCCTTCTACACCCAGTTCGGCCGCTGCCAGGCCAGCGCGCGCAACCTCGAGGATGCGCGCGCGCTGTACCTGCGCTCGCTGTCGCTGCGCCGCAACGTGCTGGACGACGCCGCGGGCGTGGCGGAAAACCTCGGCGACCTGGCCAACCTGCACGCCGCCGCAGGCGACACCCGCCAGGCGCTGGCCTCGTCGCGGGCCGCGCTCGGCCTGCTGCGCACGACCCTCGGCGAACGCCATCCGCTGGCGATCGAGCTGCTGCGCGCGTCCTGCTCCTACGAGCGCGACGCGAGCAACACCGTCGCCGCCGAACGCGACTGCCGCCAGGCGGTGCAGCTGGCCCTGGACCTGCGCGGCGCGCGCCACCACGCCACCATCGACGCCCGCCGCCAGCTGGCCGCGCTGTACGTCGACCAGGGTCGCCTGGCCGAGGCCGAAGCCGAGTTCAGCGACACCCTCGCCTGGCTGGTTTCGCGGCTCGGACAGGAACACGTCGACGTCGCGCGCGCGCGCGCCTCGCTGGCCATCGTCGCCTGGGAGCGGGGCAACATCGACGCCGCGCTGGGCGAACTGGCGCGCTCGGTCCAGGCCTGGCGCCGCCACGGCAACGAACTCCCGCTGGCCAGCGGCCTGTTCAATACGGCACTGGTCCTGCACAGCGCGGGGCGCGACGCGGACGCGCTGCCCCTGCTGCTCGAATCCCTCGCGCTGCGGCGCAAGGCCTTCGGCGACGAACACGGCCTGGTCGGCGACACGCTGCGCCTGCTGGGCGAGGTCCAGGCCGGCCTCGGGCGCGACGGAGAGGCGCTGTCGAGCCTGCAGCAGGCGCAGGCGCTCACGCGTGCCGGCTACGGTGCGCAGCATTCGCACACGCGGCGCGCGGAAATCTCGCTGGCGCGGCTCGAGGCGCGCGGCGGCGACGCGGTCGCGCTGAGCCGGCTCGACGCGCTGGCGGAACTGCCGCAACAGGAGCCCGAACTGCGCAAGGCCGGCTGGCTGGCGCGCGCCTATGCCGCCGACGTGCGCTGCCGCGCCCCCGCCCAGCGGCCGCTGGCGCTGGCCAGCCT
>JAEXTE010000289.1 GCA_023453655.1 Pseudomonadota bacterium | reverse complement strand
GGCGCGGGCCCAGGCCCGCGCGAGCAGGACCCGGACGGGACGTCCGGACGGACGCGGCCCGGATGGCCGCAGGAATTCAAGCCGGCGCGGAGCACAGCCTCCCCCGGCACGATGGGCGACTCCCGCGGCGGTCCCGCGCGGGGGTGGATCCAGGCCTTTCGCGCACCAGAGTAGTGCGCGGGGCAGGGCGGGGGAGACCCCGTACTGCCAGCCGGGGTCCGTCGCCGGAGCATGGGCACACTCCCCATGCCGGGTCGGGGCGCCGTGGCGTCTCCGGCTTCCAAGCAACCCGGGACCCTGTTAGAATTTCGTGTTCACTCCGCCGGGGACCACCGTTCCTGGCCGACCAACCAGTTGGAGATCCGCGCATGGCGCGTATTGCAGGTGTCAACCTGCCTGCCCAGAAGCACGTCTGGGTCGGGCTGCAAAGCATCTACGGCATCGGCCGTACCCGTTCGAAGCAGGTCTGCGATGCCGCAGGCGTGGCCTCGAACACCAAGATCCGCGACCTGTCGGAGCCGGAAGTCGAGCGCCTGCGCGCCGAGGTCGGCAAGTACGTGGTCGAGGGCGACCTGCGCCGCGAAATCGGCATGGCGATCAAGCGCCTGATGGACCTGGCCTGCTACCGCGGCCTGCGCCACCGCCGCGGCCTGCCCCTGCGTGGCCAGCGCACCCGGACCAATGCACGCACCCGCAAGGGTCCGCGCAAGGCCATCAAGAAGTAAGGAGCCCAGACCATGGCCAAGCCGGCTGCCAAGCAGAAGAAGAAGATCAAGCGCGTCGTCACCGACGGCATCGCGCACGTGCACGCTTCGTTCAACAACACCATCATCACGATCACCGACCGCCAGGGCAACGCGCTGTCGTGGGCGACCTCGGGCGGCGCGGGTTTCCGCGGTTCGCGCAAGTCGACCCCGTTCGCCGCGCAGGTGGCCGCCGAGAAGGCGGGCAAGGATGCGCTGGACTACGGCGTGAAGTCGCTGGAAGTCCGCATCAAGGGCCCCGGCCCGGGTCGTGAGTCGGCCGTGCGTTCGTTGAACAACGTGGGCTACAAGATCACCAACATCATCGACGTGACGCCGATCCCGCACAACGGGTGCCGTCCGCCGAAGAAGCGTCGCGTCTAAGGGAGCGATAAGAAATGGCTCGTTATATCGGTCCCACCTGCAAGCTCGCGCGCCGCGAAGGCGCCGACCTCTCGCTCAAGTCCCCGACCCGTGCGCTCGACTCCAAGTGCAAGCTGGAGCAGAAGCCCGGCCAGCACGGCGCCGGCACCGGCGCGCGTCGCAGCAAGCTGTCCGACTACGCCCTGCAGCTTCGCGAGAAGCAGAAGGTCAAGCGTATCTATGGCCTGCTGGAGCGCCAGTTCCGCAACTACTACAAGAAGGCCTCGAACAAGAAGGGCAACACGGGTGAGAACCTGCTGCAGCTCCTCGAGACCCGCCTGGACAACGTCGTCTACCGCATGGGCTTCGCGGTGACCCGTCCGGCCGCCCGCCAGCTGGTCTCGCACCGCGGCGTCACGGTCAACGGCAAGCCGGTCAACCTGCCGTCCTACCAGGTCAAGGCCGGCGACGCGATCGCGCTGTCGGAGAAGGCGCAGAAGCAGATGCGCGTCCAGGAAGCGCTGACCGTCTCGTCCAGCATGGACCTGTCGCCTTCGTGGGTCGAAGTCGACCAGAAGAAGTTCAGCGGCGTGTTCAAGGCGGTCCCGGACCGCGGCGACCTGCCCGCCGACATCAACGAAGCGCTGATCGTCGAGCTGTACTCGAAGTAAGGACTGGCGGCGGGTCGTCCCGCGGCACCAGCAACAACTCCCCCGGCCCGTGCCTGCGCACGGGCCACCCCTTGCCAGCAAGGGGCTCCAAACGTCCAGGGCCACGCGTCGACGGATGCGGTGGCCCTGCAGGAGACGCTACGAATATGACTGTTACCGCCAACCAGGTCCTGCGCCCCCGTGGTCCCCAGATCGAACGCCTCGCCGGCAATCGCGCGAAGGTCGTGATCGAGCCGCTGGAGCGCGGCTATGGCCATACCCTGGGCAACGCGCTTCGCCGCGTGCTCCTCTCGTCGATCCCCGGCTTCGCGATCACCGAAGTCGAGATCGACGGCGTGCTGCACGAGTACAGCACGATCGAAGGCCTGCAGGAAGACGTGCTCGAGGTGCTGCTCAACCTCAAGGACGTCGCGATCCGCATGGGCACGGGCGAGAGCTCGACGCTCACGCTGAGCAAGTCGGGCCCCGGCGTCGTCACCGCCGCCGACATCAAGACCGACCACAACGTCGAGATCCTCAATCCCGACCACGTGATCGCGCACCTGACCAAGGACACCCAGCTCAACATCCGCCTGAAGATCGAGCGCGGTTTCGGCTACCAGCCGGCCGCCGCCCGTCGTCGTCCGGACGAAGAGACCCGCGCCATCGGTCGCCTGATGCTGGACGCGTCGTTCTCGCCGGTCCGCCGCGTGGCCTATGAAGTCGAGGCCGCCCGCGTCGAACAGCGCACCGACCTGGACAAGCTGGTCCTGGACATCGAGACCAACGGCACGATCGACGCCGAGGAAGCCGTGCGCACCGCCGCCGACATCCTCACCGACCAGCTGAGCGTGTTCGGCGACTTCACCCACCGCGACCGCGGCGGCCAGAAGGCGCAGACCCCGGGCGTCGACCCGATCCTGCTGCGTCCGATCGACGACCTCGAGCTGACCGTGCGTTCGGCCAACTGCCTCAAGGCCGAGAGCATCTACTACATCGGCGACCTGATCCAGAAGACCGAGGTCGAGCTGCTCAAGACCCCGAACCTGGGCAAGAAGTCGCTCACCGAGATCAAGGAAGTGCTGGCCCAGCGTGGCCTGTCGCTCGGCATGAAGCTCGAGAACTGGCCGCCGGCCGGCGTCTCGGCCCACGGGATGCTTGGGTGAGGTAGCGCGCTTGCGAGCCGCTGGCTCGCGCGCTGCCGAACGCCCGGCCACGGATGGCCGGGCCGGGGGTTCCGAATTCCGCGCAGTTGCGCCATGGATGGCAGCCCCGGTTTCACCGTAGTCATTGCAACACCCGCCCGACGGGCACAAGCCCGCGGCACGACCGGCAAGGGACGCCGGCAAGGACCACCCGCAGTCCGCATACAGCGCCAGGAAGGCGACACAGACGTCCAAGGCTCCACACTTTTTTCCTAAGGAATCCAGACCATGCGTCACCAGAAAGCCGGTCGCAAGTTCAACCGCACCAGCGCCCACCGCCAGGCGATGTTCACCAACATGGCCGCCTCGCTGTTCAAGCACGAACTGATCAAGACCACCCTGCCCAAGGCCAAGGAACTGCGCCGCGTCGCCGAGCCGCTGATCACCCTGGGCAAGGTCGACAGCGTCGCCAACCGCCGCCTGGCCTTCTCGCGCCTGCGCGACAAGGAAGCGGTCGGCAACCTGTTCACCACGCTGGGCCCGCGCTACGCCGCGCGTCCGGGTGGCTATCTCCGCATCCTCAAGTGCGGCTTCCGCGCCGGCGACAACGCGCCGATGGCGTACGTGGAGCTGGTGGATCGCCCGCAGGCGGCGGCCGAGTAAGCAGCCTCCGCAGGATGTGATGCGAAACCCCGGCCCGGCCGGGGTTTCTGCTTTTCGGGCGCCGTAACCCCGCAGGCGCGATGTCCCCGCTCTTGTCGCGCGCGCCAGCCCGGTGCGTATCGTCTGCGGGGCGGGCAGGCCGCAGGTCTCCGGCGAGCCGTGCCGCCGACACGTCCAGTCGCGTGCGCTCGGTACCGGGCAGCGGCGATAATGCGGCCTGTGTCCAAGCCCAAGGCGCCCATGAATCCTCTCCGCTGGTCGTTCCGTTCGCAGATGCTGGCCGGTGCGGCCATCTGTTTCGCGCTCATCGGTTTCGCGATCTACAGCCAGTTCGCCTGGGGCCTCCAGCCGTGTCCGCTGTGCATCTTCCAGCGCATCGCGTTCGCGGCGCTGGGGCTGGTGATGCTGCTGGCCGGCGTGTTCGCGCCGCGTGCGCGGGGCGGCCAACAGCTGTGGGCGCTGCTCGCGCTGGCCGCTGCGGCGGTGGGCATCGGCATTGCGGGACGCCACGTGTGGCTCCAGCTGTTCCCGCCGGAGATCCCGGCCTGCGGCGCCCCGTTCACCTTCATGCGCGAGACGATGGACACGCCCAGCCTGATCCGCCAGGTGCTCACCGGCACCGGCGACTGCGGCGCGGTCGACTGGACCTTGCTCGGCCTGTCGATGCCGTGGTGGAGCCTGATCTGGTTCGTCCTGCTGGGTTTTTGGGGGCTGCACGCAGGCCTGCGTCGTCGCGCCTAGTCGGCTGTTGCAGCTGAAATTGACGCGCCGCAGCAAGCGGCGCACCATGCCTGTTCGTACCGGGCACTCCCATGCAAAGCGCAGATCGCAACCTCCAGGCCGTGAACCTCCCCGAAGATTGGCATCCAGGCAGCTGGCGTTCGCGCCCGGCGCTGCAGATGCCGGCGTATCCGGACGAGGCGGCGCTGGGCGAGGTGCAGGACGAACTGCGCCGGCTGCCGCCGCTGGTGACCTCGCGCGAGATCCTGGCGCTCAAGCAGCAGCTGGCCGAGGCGCAGGAAGGCAAGCGCTTCCTGCTGCAGGGCGGCGACTGCGCCGAGAACTTCGCCGAATGCAGCTCGGAGATCATCTCCAACCGGCTCAAGGTGCTGCTGCAGATGAGCCTGGTCCTGGTGCACGGCATGAAGCTGCCGGTGGTGCGCGTGGGCCGCTTCGCGGGCCAGTACGCCAAGCCGCGCTCGGCCGGTACCGAGCTGCGCGACGGCGTGGAACTGCCGAGCTACCGCGGCGACATCGTCAACGGCCCGGCGTTCACCGCCGAGGCCCGCGTGCCGGACCCGCGGCGCATGGTCAAGGCGCACGCGCGTTCGGCGATGACGATGAACTTCGTGCGTTCGCTGATCGACGGCGGCTTCGCCGACCTGCACCATCCCGAGTACTGGGGCCTGGGCTGGGTGTCGCAAGCGCCGCTGGCGGGCGAATACCAGAAGATGGTGGCCGGCATCGGCGATGCCGTGCGCTTCATGGAAACGCTGGCCGGGCGGCAGATCCACAGCCTCAACCGCGTCGATTTCTACACCTCGCACGAGGCGCTGCTGCTGCCCTACGAGGAAACGCAGACGCGCCAGGTGCCGCGCCAGTGGGGCTGGTTCAACCTCAGCACGCATTTCCCGTGGGTCGGAATGCGCACGGCCGCGCTGGACGGCGCGCACACCGAATACTTCCGCGGCATCCGCAACCCGATCGCGGTCAAGGTCGGCCCCAGCGCGACGGTCGACCAGCTGCTGCGCCTGATCGACGTGCTCAACCCGGACGACGAACCGGGCCGACTCGGCCTGATCCATCGCATGGGCGCGGCCGAGGTCGCCAGCAAGCTGCCGCCGCTGCTCGAGGCGGTGAAGCGCGAAGGGCGCCGCGTGCTGTGGATCTGCGATGCGATGCACGGCAACACCGAGTCCACCAGCAACGGCTACAAGACGCGCCGCTTCGACAACATCCGCAGCGAGATCGAGCAGTCGTTCGACATCCATGCCGCCGCCGGCACGCGCCTGGGTGGCGTGCACCTGGAGCTGACCGGCGAAGATGTCACCGAGTGCACTGGCGGTGCGCGCGCGCTCACCGAAGTGGACCTGGAGCGCGCCTACCGCTCGACGGTCGATCCGCGCCTGAACTACGAGCAGGCGCTGGAAACGGCAATGCTGATCGTGCGCAAGCACGCCCAGCTCAATCCGCCGGTCAGCGCCTGACCGGAGGCTGACGCGACGCCGGCCTCAGCGTCGGCGTCGCAGCAGGTCGCGACCCAGGATCGCGACGATCACGAGGTTGATCGCCAGCACCGTCGCCGCGATCCAGCCCGGATGGCGGACCAGCGCGTGCACCTCGAACGGCAGGTAGAGCGCGGCGGACACGCAGCCCAGCCACGACGCCCAGGCGCGTGCGCGCCACAGGCCCCAGGCCTCGACCAGGCGCAACAGGCCGTAGGCGGCGATGGCGAGCGCGACCAGCCGGATCGAGTCGGCGCTGATCATCCGCTGCAGCCAGCCTGTGCCGGGCGCGTGGCCCTGGATGCGGGTGAGCAGCATCCCGGCCCACAGCTGCAGCCGCGCCGCGCCGGCAAAGGCCAGCGCGCCGGCGCCGACCAGCGACACGACGCCTTTGGCCGCTTCGAAGAGCGCCACCGCGCGCAGCGCAGGGTCGGCATTGCCCGTTGCGGGCAGGGCGGCAAGGTCGGCGGGGGCGTGCATGGCGGTCAGAACAGTCCAGGCTGGCGCTGCGTGGGCGGCGAGGTGCCGTGCAGTGCCCATTCGCCAAGCGCCTGGTAGCGGCCGCCAGCGTTGAACAGCAGTTCGAACGCCTCGACCCGCAGCGCTTCGCCGCTGCAGTCGACCTGCTCCACCCAGGGCTGCGGCGGCGCGCCGCGCTCCAGATAGGCCAGCGTCACATGCGGCTGGGTGGTCGCCTCCTGCGGGCGGATACCGGACTCGCGCAGCGCATCCCGGTGGGCGTCGCACAGGACCTGCAGCAGCGAGCCGGGCCGCGGCAGGGCGACCAGGGCGCCAGCGTGGCGCCAGACCGCCAGGCGTTCGATGCCGAACCCGTGCGGCGGTACCAGCGCCGCTGCGGACGCGAGCGCGTCCCCTGTCGCCGCCACCAGGGCGTCGTCGAACTCGCGTGCGACGAAGCACAGGGTGACGTGCCACTGGTCGGGCCGGCGCAGCGACAGCCGCGGCGCGTCGGTGGGCCG
>JAEXTE010000281.1 GCA_023453655.1 Pseudomonadota bacterium | reverse complement strand
GGAGCCGGACGGGGACACCACGGCGCAGGTCGAAATCGCGGCGCAGGCGAGGAAGGACACGAGGAGCGGGCGCATGGCGGCGGCACTTGGCATGCCTTGAGCGGCACGCGGGAATGATCGACACCCGCGCGTGGACGCATCGTCCGAAAGCGGGAAACCGCAGCTGAACTCCCTCGCCTGGCGCGCCCGCGTTCAGTCGCTGTTCGCGCCTGCCGGGCGGCGCTGCGGTTTGCAGCTCCTTGGGTGTAGAGCCGCCTCGCAAGCAGGTGAACGCGGTCCGGGGGATGACGACCCGTCGGGTGTCGGCCTACTGCGGTCGCCGCTTCCCCCGCGTACGCGACCGCGCGCCCGCGGCGGCGGGGCCGCTGGACCCGGGTGCACGGCTCCTGGGCGTCCGCGTCGGCGCCGCGGCGGCAGGCGCGGGGCACAACCGCTCCAGTGCCGCCAAGGCATCCGCATAGCCGAGGAAGTGCTGCAGATAGCCGGGCGCGGCCTCGTGCATGACCGCGATGGCGCGATGCACGAGCACCGTCGAGTGCATCGGCCCGGCGTCGTCGGGAACCTCGGCCATCACGTGGCGCAGGTGATCGTCCATGCGCAGCCGTGCCCAGGTCTGGCGCGCGACTTCGAGGGCGGGCAGCGTTGGCGGAGGGGGGCCGACGGGCGGCGAAACCCGGTCGTCCGGGACATCCCGCGTGGCTGCAGGCCGCGCCGGACTCGCCGGACCTGCGCGCAGTTCCGCCAGCAGCTGCGTCAGCGCGGCCAGGCCACTCCCGACGGCAGGCGTCGGCGGTGGCGATCCGCCGTCCGGCGTCGCTGGCGCGACGTCCTGCAACAGCCGCTGCAGCCTGCTTTCCAGCAGCGCGCGCGCGCGCCCCTCCAGCCCGGACATGCGGGCGGCCAGCGCCTCGATGCGGTGCAGCCGCAGCCGCTCGCCCCGGCCTGCGCCCGTGGCGTCCAGCGTCGCCGGCAACGCCTGCCTGCGCGGCGCGCTATCGCCCATCGCCTGCGCCCGGTGCATTGCGCGGACGCGGCATCGGCGCGATCTCCACGCGCCGGTTGCGCGCACGGCCGGCCTCGTCGTCGTTGGAATCGACCGGCTGCTGCGCGCCGAAGGCGGCGGCGAACACCGAATCGGCGGGCAGGCCTTCCTCGATCAGCACGCGGGTGACGGTGAGCGCGCGCTGCGCCGACAGCTCCCAGTTGTCGGCGTAGCGGCGGTTGCCCTGCAGCACCGGCCGGTCGTCGGTAAAGCCGCTGACCATCAGGATCTCCTCGCGCGCCCCAAGGTAGGCCGTCAGCGGCGCGGCGAGCTCGCGCAGCAGCGCACGTCCTTCGTCCTGCAGCGCGTCGGAGTTGAGCGGGAACAGCAGGTTGCCGCGGATGCCGATGCGGCCGTCGACCAGGGTCACGCGCCCGGCCGCGAGCGGCGCGGCGAGCGCGCGCTCAAGCGCGTCGCGCTGCGCGGCCATGCGCGCCTGCTCGCGCTCGATGGCCTCCAGCTTCGTTGCGGTGTGCAGGTGCACGCCGACCACACCCAGCAGGATCAGCACGAAGACGCCCAGCATCACCGCCATCAGGTCGCCGAAGGCGGCCCAGACGGTGGCGGTGTCGCCCTCGTCGCCTCCAATCTCCGCGCTCATGCCGGCGCGGACTCGCCAGCGCTGGCGACGCGCTGCAGTTCCGCCACGATCTGCTGCTGCGAAGACACGCTCAGTTCGACCACCTCGCGCGCCTGCGCCACGTAGTAGGCCAGCTGCTCGTCGCTGCGGGCCATCGAGCCGTCGAGCGCGGCCGCCACCTGCTGCAGGCGTTCGAGCAGTGATTCGTTGGCGGCGCCGAACGACTCGACCGCGGCAGAGAACGCGTCGCCCAGGCTGGCGACCTCGACCGCGCTGGCGGTGAGCTGCGCGGCCGCGGCGTCGAGCCGCCCGGCTTCGGCATCGATGCGCTCGGACAGGCGCGCGCCGGTGCGTTCGAGCAGGTCGGCCGAGGTGGCGACCAGCGCGTCCACCGCCGCGCGTTGCTCGCCCGAGGCGTGGTTCACCGCATCGAGCAGGGTTTCGAGGGTCGCGAGCAGGCGGGTGCGCTCCTCGAGCATGGCGGTGTCGCGGACCATGCTGTCCGACAGCGACCGGCGCAGTTCGGCGATGACCTCCGCGGCCGCGCGCGGCGCTTCCGAGGCGGTCTGCACCAGGCGCGAGACTTCGGCGATCGTCGCGTCGGCGTGCGCCTGCGACTGCGTGGCGATCCCCGCGGCGGTGCGCTCGAGCGTCTCGCAGATCGCCTGTTGGCGACCGGCGACCTCCTCGCCGGCCTGCTCCCAGCGGCGGGCGAGGTCGCTGGACATCGCGTCGAGCCGCTCGCTCCATGCGGCCAGCCGGGCCTCGTCGCGCGCGGCGAGCGTCGCCTGCAGCGCGGCGCCCGATTCGCGCAGCCCGGCCACCAGCGCGGCCGCCTGCTGCCCCAGTCCCGAGGCTGCGCTGGCGAGCGCGGCCTCGTTGCGCCGGGCCAGCGCGTCGCCGGCCGCTTCCTGGCGCGCGAGCGCCTCCGACCAGGCGGCCGCGACGCCGTTTCCGGCCGCGTCCATGCGCGTGGCGATGCCGTCGAGCAGTTCGGAGGCGCGGCGCTCCTGCGCCTCGGCGGCGCGCTCGAACAGGCCGCCAAGGCCCGCCGCGAAGCCTTCATTGGACTGCCGCTGCGCCGCCAGCGCCTCGCGCCAGCTCTCGGCGGCGTGGCGGCTGGCCGATTCGAATCCCGACGCGACCTGCGCGACCTGCTGCTGCACCGCCGCCGCCACCGCCTGGCGCAACGCGTCGGTCTCGCGCGCCATGCCGGCGAGCGTATCGGCCACCACCGGCTGCAGGGAGTCGGCCACGGCGCGGCTGCCTTCGGCCACGCTGGCCGCGAGCGACTGCCCGACGGATGCGGCCAGTGCCGCGTAGCTGCGTTCGACTTCGGCGTGGAAGGCGTCCTGGCGCGCCTGCAGCTGGGCGCCGGACGCGGCGGCCTGCTGTTCGATGGCCTGGGTCATCGCCTGCAGGCGATCGACCAGGGCGGGCATCAGGTCGGCCTGGCGCTGCAGGAGCGCGAACGCCTGTTCGCGCCTGTGCGCCTGCGTGTGCATGCGCAGCGGTCCGGCGATGGCCGCGTCCAGGCGCTGCACGACCTGCAGCCGTTCGCGCCGCGCCAGGGTGGTGAGCAGCCCCAGCGCGGCCGAGGCGCCGACGCCGGCGATCGAGGTGCCGAAGGCGATGGCCAGCCCACGCACCGGCGTGGCCAGGGAGCCGCGGATCGCGTCGAGATCGAGCGCGCTGCCCAGCGCCAGGCCGGTGCCGCGCAGGGTGGCCATCATGCCCAGCAGGGTGCCGAGCATGCCCAGCAGGACGAGCAGGGCCGCCAGCGACGGTGCCAGCGCCGGGGCGGGCAGGGCGCCCCGGCCGTCCTCGATGCGCAGCCGCACCGGCTGGCGCAGCGGTTCCGGCAGCCGCGACAGCCAGGAGGACAGCTCCATGGCCCCGTCCGCCTCGTCCAGGGCGCCCGCCAGGGCCGCGCTGCCGGCGCGGTGCCGGCGCAGGTCCAGCACGCCGGCCAGGTAGCAGGAGGCGATCAGCGCGACCACGGCCACGCCGAGCAGGCTGGTGCCGAGGTAACCCGCGCCGATCCAGCCGACGACGGCGAGTCCGGCGGCGAAGATGCAGGGCGGGAGGATCGTGGAGATGCGTCGGGTCATGGCGTGGAGTCGGCAGTGCGCAGCGCGGCGAGCAGCGCTTGGACGGGGGAAAAACGCAGGTCGAGTTCGGCCAGCAGGAGCTCGCGCAGGTCGAGCCGGAACCGGTCGAGCCAGGCCCCGGTCGCCGTGCCGGCGGCTTCGGCCTGGGCGCGCATGCGTTCGAAGTGGTCGGCGAGCAGGTCGGGCAGCTGGCCGAGCAGGGCGTGCTCGCGCGGAGCGAGTGCCCGCTCCAGCGCCGCGTCCACTTCGCCCAGGCGCGCCAGGCGCGGCACGGTTCCCAGCAGGTCGCGCAGGCGGCCGCGCAGGCGCCCGGTGGCGGCGAGCATGGCGCGCTGGTGGGCGAGATGGCACGCGCGGAACGGCGCGAACTCCGTGGCCGCGACTTCGGTCGTCCGGCCATGGGTCGAGAGCAGGGGATCGGCGAGGATGGCCTCCCGCAGCTGCGCGTGGCGCTGCGCGCAGGCTTCGCCCGGAGCGGACTCGGCGGACGGCGGCTCGGTAGCCTCGGGCAGGCGGTCGTCGAGCGCGCCGGCGAGCGCCACCGCCCGGTGCCAGTCGATCCACTGCGCCAGCGTCGCCGCCAGCGGCGGACCCTGGCCAACGTCCGCGCCGCCGCCCAGGCGGGCCAGCTGGCGCAGGAACACCGGTCCGGCCACGGGCACCGGTTGGGCAACACTTGTCATTCGGCGGTGGACCCTCAAAAAAGAACCGGGCGCCACGGAGGCGCCCGGCGTCGTTCCGCGGCTGGCGCGGCTCAGTAGCGGTAGTGCTCCGGCTTGTACGGGCCTTCCACCGGCACGCCGAGGTAGTCGGCCTGTTCCGGGGTCAGCTTGGTCAGCTTCACGCCGATCTTCTCCAGGTGCAGGCGCGCCACTTCCTCGTCCAGCTGCTTGGGCAGGATGTAGACCTTGGCCTCGTAGCGGTCCTTGTTGGCCCACAGGTCGATCTGGGCGAGCGTCTGGTTGGAGAACGAGTTGGACATCACGAAGCTCGGGTGGCCGGTGGCGCAGCCCAGGTTCACCAGGCGGCCCTCGGCCAGCAGGAAGATGCTGTTGCCGTTGGCGAAGGTGAACTTGTCCACCTGCGGCTTGATGTTGGTCTTCTCCGCGCCCGAGGCGTACAGCGCATCGACCTGGATCTCGTTGTCGAAGTGGCCGATGTTGCAGACGATGGCCTGGTCCTTCATCGCCTGCATGTGCTCGAGGCGGATGATGTCCTTGTTGCCGGTGGTGGTGACGTAGATGTCGGCGCGGCCGAGGGTGTCCTCGATCGTGGTGACCTCGTAGCCTTCCATCGCCGCCTGCAGCGCACAGATCGGGTCGATCTCGGTGACGATCACGCGCGCGCCGTAGGCGCGCAGCGAGGCCGCCGAACCCTTGCCCACGTCGCCGTAGCCGCAGACCACCGCGACCTTGCCGGCCAGCATCACGTCGAGCGCGCGCTTGAGGCCGTCGGCCAGCGACTCGCGGCAGCCGTAGAGGTTGTCGAACTTGCTCTTGGTGACCGAGTCGTTGACGTTGATCGCCGGCACCAGCAGCTTGCCCTGTTCGGCCAGCTGGTAGAGGCGGTGCACGCCGGTGGTGGTTTCTTCCGAGACGCCCTTCCAGCCGGCCACGACGCGGGTCCAGTAGCCCGGACGCTCCTTCTGCACGCGCTTGAGCAGGTTCTTGATCACCTGCTCCTCGTGGCTACCGGAAGCCGAGTTCACCCAGCTTTCGTCGCCCTGCTCGAGTTCATAGCCCTTGTGGATCAGCAGGGTCACGTCGCCGCCGTCGTCCACCACCAGCTCCGGGCCGAGGAAGCCGCCCTTGCCATCGGGGAAGCTCAGTGCGTCGAGCGTGCAGTCCCAGTATTCCTCCAGCGTCTCGCCCTTCCACGCGAACACGGGGGTGCCGGTGGCGGCGATCGCGGCGGCGGCGTGGTCCTGGGTCGAGAAGATGTTGCACGAGGCCCAGCGCACGTCGGCGCCGATGTCCTTGAGCGTCTCGATCAGGACCGCGGTCTGGATCGTCATGTGCAGCGAGCCGGTCACGCGCACGCCCTTGAGCGGGGCGGTGGCGGCGTGCTTGCGGCGGATCGACATCAGGCCCGGCATCTCGTGCTCGGCGATGTCGAGTTCCTTGCGGCCCCAGTCGGCCAGCGAGATGTCGGCGACCTTGTAGTCGCCATCCTGGGAGAAGGTCTTCACTTGCGCGTTCATGTGGTGCTCCGTCGTCGGGAGTCCGTGGGGGACTCGTGTTGACGGGCGCCGTTGTCGCGGTCGTTTCCCACCGAGCCTGGCCGCGGATTTCCGCGGTCGCAGCGCCCCTCGGCGTAGCCCGCAATTATAAGCCCTGCCCGGTGCGCGCGGGTCCTGCGCAAGGGTCCGCGCGCACCGGCCCAGCCCACCGGCGAATAGGCGGGGGCGTGGGCTCCCCGGAGGGGGCAGGGGCCCCGCCCATGCTGCACCGCAGAAAATACTCACAAACGTGTGAGTGAGTATTGACAGGGGCCCGGGCCGCGCCCAGTATCCGGTCCATCGCGTCTTGCTGAACCAGCATCCTGTGGGAGGGATCTGTATGGGAAGTCGTCTGTTCGCGTGCGCCTCGCTGGCCGCGCTGTTGTCCATGCCCGTGTCCGCGCTGGCCCAGGCCACCGCCGAGGCACTTGACTCCGGGGCGCGGGAAGCGCCGGCCGACGCGTCCGTCGACGCGAAGGAGCTGGACCGGGTCATCGTCACCGCCACGCGCCGCAGCCAGCCGCTGAAGGACGTGCCGCTCAGCGTGACCGTGCTGGCGCAGGACCAGCTCGACGCCAAAGGCATCGTGGGCTACGAGGGCCTGGCCTACGAAACGCCGGGCGTGGTGCTCAACCGGCCCACCGCCAACTTCAACAACTTCACCGCGCGCGGCATCGCCACCAACGGCTACAACGCCAACCTGCAGAGCACGGTGGCGATCTACATCGACGAACTGCCGATTTCCTCGAACGGCAACTCCACCATCCTCGACCCGAGCCTGTACGACGTGGAGCGGGTGGAATTCCTGCGCGGGCCGCAGGGCACGCTGTTCGGCTCCGGTTCGCTGGCCGGCGCGCTGCGCATCCTTACCCGCGCGCCGGATCCGAACGTGTTCGAGGGCTCGTTCCTCGGCGACCTCGGCGTCCGCGGCTCGGGCTCGCTGCGGCAGCGTTACAACGCCATGCTCAATGTCCCCCTGGCCGAGGACACGCTGGCGCTGCGCGTGGTCGCCTTCAAGCGCCACGAGGAAGGCTATGTCGACAACATCGGCACCGGCGTCGACGATGCCAACGTGATGGACACCTGGGGCGGCCGCGCCACCCTGCTGTGGGAGCCCGGCGACCGCCTCTCGGTCCAGCTGCGCGCCTCGCGCGAAGAGAGCACGCCGGAGGATTCGGGCCTCACCAACCCCGACCTGGGCGAGGATGTCCGCTACTCCGACCAGCCCGACCGCTTCGCCGGCACGATGACGAACTACAACGCCACCATCGGCTACCAGTTCGACGGCGCCAGGCTGACCAGCTCCTCGACCTGGTCGGACTACGACGCCCACTTCGACGTGGACCTGGCGGCGACCTTCGGCCATCTCATCCCGTTCGGGCTGGAAGTGCCGTACCACGACGACCGCTTCGTGCAGGAAGTGCGCCTGGTCTCCGAGACCGGCGGCCGCGTGGACTGGGTGGTCGGCGGCTTCTGGTTCGAGCAGAAGCGCACCGGCGACTACTTCTACCGCTCCTCGCAGGAGTTCCTCGAGTCGCGCGGCATGACCAACCTGCCGATCAGCCCCTACTACCTGCGCTTCCGCAACATCATCGACCAGCGCGAACGCGCGCTGTTCGGCGAGCTGACGTTCCGTTTCAACGACGACCTGTGGGCGACCGGCGGCCTGCGCTACGGCAGCACCGAAGCCCAGGCCACCCAGCTGGCCGGCGGCTACAACAGCAACTACCTCACCGCCGCGCTGACCGGGGCGACCGGCCCCCTGGTCGTGTTCCCGGTCGAGGAGATCGTCGGCCTGGTGGCCAAGGAGAAGGGACCTTCGTACCGGCTGAGCCTGTCCTGGCGACCAGTGCCGGCGATCACCACGTATGCAGCCGTGGCCACCGGCTTCCGCGCGCCGATCGTCAACGCGCGCGCTGGTGCGCCGAGTCTGGTCAACGCCGAGGACATCATCATTCCGTTCGGCGCCGACTCCGACGAACTGATCAACTACGAGCTCGGGCTCAAGGGCCGCTGGCTGGACGGCCGGCTGGCCGCGAACCTGGCGCTCTACCACATCGACTGGAACGACATCCAGGTGCAGGCCAACCGCGTCTCGGACTCCGTGCAGTTCGCCACGAACATCGGCGGCGCGATCAGCCAGGGCCTGGAATTCGAGGTGATGGCGCGGCCCAGCGCGAACTGGACGTTCTCGCTCAACGGCTCGTTCAACCGCACCGAAGTCGACAGCCTGACGTCGGAGGAAGCGGCGATCTCCGGCGCGGTCCTGGGCGCGCGACTGTCGGCGCCGCGCTTCCAGGGCTCGATGGTGGTCGACTACGGCTTCGACGCCTTCGGCGACGCGGCGGGCAACGCGTCGGTCTCGCTGGTGCATGTGGGCGACTATCCGGGTATGTTCCCCAACGTTCCCGGCCAGCCGGGCGTGGTGAGCCCGATGTTCGACTACACCGAGTCGTACACGATCGCCAACGCCAACCTGGCCTTCGACTTCGAGCGCGTTACGGTGGGGGCCTACGTCGAGAACCTGTTCGACGACCGCTCGGTCACCTACGTTCATCCCGAGGCCTTCCTCGACGGGCGCTACGCACGGGTGCCGCCGCGCACCGTCGGCGTGCGCGTGGGGGTCCGGTTCTGATGGCCGGCATGCCGGCCGCCGCGGCGGTTCCGGGTGCGCAGGCGGCGCGCCCGGGCCTGCGCGCCTGGATCGTGCTCGCGGTGCTGTGCTTCGTCTACGTGCTCAATTTCCTCGACCGGCAGCTGCTGTCGATCCTGGCCAAGCCGATCCAGGACGAACTCGGCGTGAGCGACGGCCAGCTCGGCCTGATCGGCGGGCTGTACTTCGCGATGTTCTACTGCATCCTGGCGATCCCGGTGGGCTGGCTGGCCGACCGCAGCAACCGGGTACGGGTGCTCGCCTTCTCGTGCGGGCTCTGGAGCGCGGCCACCGCCGCCTGCGGCATGGCCTCCAGCTATCCGCAGCTGGCGCTGGCGCGCATGGCGGTGGGCATCGGCGAGGCCGGCGGCGTACCGCCCTCGTACGCGATCATCTCCGACTATTTCCCGCCCGGCACGCGCGGTACCGCGCTGGGCCTGTTCAACCTCGGTCCACCGATCGGCGCGGCGCTGGGCGTGGCCTTCGGCGCCTCGGTGGCGGCGGCGTATTCCTGGCGGATGGCGTTCATCTGGGTCGGCGTCGTCGGCGTGATGACCGCCGCCGGGGTGTGGGCCTTCATTCGCGAGCCGCGCAAGGGCGGCCTGGATGCGGCGCCCGCGCAGGCGTCCATGGAGGGCGCCGCTCCTGCGCCGGGATTCGCCGAAACCTGCCGCGGCTTCTTCGCCAATCCGGTGCTGCGCAACATGGCGCTGGCCTGCGGCGCGACCCAGTTCGTCACCTACGCCATGCTCAATTTCACCGTGCTGATGCTGATGCGCGAGAAGGGCATGAGCCTGGAAGAGGTGGCGGTGTGGTACGCGCTGGTGTTCGGTCTCGGCAGTGCGCTGGGCATGTTCCTGTCCGGGCGCCTGATCGACCGGCTGGCGCGTCGCTCGCGCACCGCGTACGCCTACCTGCCGGCGGCGGGGTTGGCGCTGGCCATCCCGTTCTTCATCGGCTTCGTCACCGCGGGCCGCTGGGAGCTGGCGCTGCTGTTCCTGTTCCTGCCCACCGGCCTGAACTATTTCTACCTCTCGCCGGCGGTCACCCTGGTCCAGGAGGAAGTGCGGCCCGATCAGCGCGTGCTCTCCGGCGCATTGCTGTTGCTGGTGATGAACCTGATCGGCCTGGGCTTCGGCCCGACCTACCTCGGCATGGCTAGCGACTTCTTCCGCGCCAGCCATCCGGACAGCTCGCTGCAGATGGCGTTCTACACCCTGGTTCCGTTCTACCTGCTGGCGATCGGCCTGTTCCTGCTGCTCGCGCGCAGCATCCGCCGCCAGCCCGCTCGGGAGAAGCAGCTGTGATCCGTTTCCGCATCTTCGCCGCGGCCGTCCTGCTGTGCGCGGCCCACGCCTTCGCCGCCGATGCCCCCGTGGTCGAAGCGCCTGCCGGCGCACTGCGTGGCGAGGCGCTTGGCGGCGTGAACGTCTTCCGCGGCATTCCCTATGCGCAGCCGCCGGTGGGGCGGCAGCGCTGGCGCGCGCCGGTCGCGGCAGAGCGCTGGGACGGCGTGCGCGATGCCACCCGCTTCGGGCCGGCCTGCCACCAGCCGCCGCCGCGGCCGGGGAGCATCTACTCGCCGGCCGAAGCGTTGCCGTCCAGCGAGGACTGCCTGTCGCTCAACGTCTGGGCGCCAGCCGATGCGCAGGGCGCGCCGGTCTTCGTCTGGATCCACGGCGGTTCGCTGGTCGCCGGCAGCGGCCGCGAGGCGATGTACGACGGCGCGGCGCTCGCCCGCAAGGGCGTGGTGATGGTGAGCATCAACTACCGGCTGGGCGTGCTGGGCTGGCTGGCGCATCCCGACCTGGGCGCGGAATCGGACGACGGCGTGTCCGGCAACTACGGCCTGCTCGACCAGATCGAGGCGCTGCGCTGGGTCCAGCGCAACATCGCCGCCTTCGGTGGCGATCCCGGCAATGTGACCATCGCCGGCGAATCCGCGGGTGCATTGAGCGTGATGTACCTGCTGGCGGCGCCGCCGGCGCGCGGCCTGTTCCATCGCGCCATCGCGCAGAGCGCGTACATGATCTCGACGCCCGCGCTGCGCGAGTCCGTGCACGGTACGCCCTCTGCCGAGGAAGCGGGCGTGGCGCTGTCGCGCAAGATCGAGGTCCGTGGATTGCCGCGCCTGCGCGCCATGGATGCGCAGGCGCTCACCGTGCAGGCGGCGTTGGCAGGCTTCTTCCCGCTGGGCGTGGTGGACGGGCGGGTCCTGCCCGCGCAGCTGGTGGAGGTGTTCGACCGTGGCGACCAGGCGCCGGTGCCGATCCTGGCCGGCTTCAACGACGGCGAGATCCGTTCGCTGCGCTTCCTGCTGCCGCCTCCGCCGGCCGATGCGGCCACCTACGAGGCGACCATCCGCGCCGCCTACGGCGAACTGTCCGACGCGATGCTGGCGCGCTATCCACCCGACAACCTCGACGAGGCGATGCTCGCCACGACCCGCGACGCGATGTACGGCTGGACCGCCGAGCGGCTGGTGCGCAGCCAGACCGCGCTGGGCCAGCCGTCCTACCTGTACTACTTCGACCACGGCTATCCGGCCGCCGATGACGCCGGCATGCATGCCTTCCACGCCGCCGAGATTCCCTATGCGCTGGGCACGGGCGCCGGCACGCCACCGAACTGGCCCGTTCCGCCCGACACCGGCGCCGAGCGCGCGCTGGCCGCCGCCATGCAGGACTACTGGACCTCGTTCGCCCGTTCCGGCGCGCCCGTGGCCGATGGCGCACCGGACTGGCCGCCTTACGGCGAGTCGCGCGCCTACATGGCGTTCGATGGCACGCCGACGCCGGGCGAGCACCTGATGCCCGGCATGTTCGAACTGGTCGAGACGGTGGTCTGCCGCCGTCGCGCGCACGGCGGCCTGCCCTGGCACTGGAACGTCGGCATCATCTCGCCGCCGTTGCCCGACGAGGTGGACGGATGCCCGTGATCCATGGCGAGATGCAGCCGTTCGCACTGACCCTGGACCAGTTCCTGGCGCACGGCGCGAAGTGGCATCCGCAGGCCGAGGTCGTTACCGCGCGCGAAGGCGGACAGGTCGACCGGATCGGCTACGCGGGACTGCATGCGCGCAGCCGGCGGCTGTCGGCTGCATTCGCGGCAATGGGCCTCGGCGCGGGCGACATCGTCGCCACCCTGGCCTGGAACACGCAGGGACACCTGGAAACCTGGTTCGCGCTGATGGGCATGGGCGCGGTCTGCCATACGCTCAACCCGCGCCTGGGCGAGGCGCACCTGGCTTCGATGCTGGCGCAGTCGCGCGCGCGGGCCCTGGTGGTATCCGCCGACCTGGCGCCGCTGGCGCGCCGGCTCGCCGCGAAGGCCGATGCGCTGGAGCGGGTGTGGTCGATCGACGGGGAGGCGGCGGACGACGACGGCATCGTCATGGTCGAGCCGCTGGAACCGGTCCTCGCCGCCGCGCAGGGCGAGGTCGCCTGGGGCGGCTTCGACGAGCACGCGCCCTGCGGCCTGTGCTTCACCTCGGGCACCACCGGTGCGCCCAAGGGCGTGACCTACACCCACCGTGGCGTATTCCTGCATACGCTGCGCACCCTGCAGGCCGACGGCATGGCGCTGTCGATGCGCGAACGCGTGCTGCTGGCGGTGCCGATGTTCCATGCCAACGGCTGGGGCGTGCCCTTCGCCGCCCCGGCGGCCGGCG
>JAEXTE010000268.1 GCA_023453655.1 Pseudomonadota bacterium | reverse complement strand
GGCGCCGGTGGGGGGGCCCGGGGCCCCCCGGCCCCCCCGGCGCCGGCATGCCGCCGGCGCCGGCACAGGCCCCGCCGGTGCCGCTGCAGCCGGACGAGCAGGCTGCGCTGATCGCGTTCGCCGAGCGCGCCTGGACGCTCACGCCGCAGCGCCAGGAGGAACTGGCCGGCATCGCCGCGCCGTTGACCGGACGGCAGGGTCCGGTGGGCGTGGACCGCCTGCTCGCCATCGCGCAGTGGCTGCTGGGGCGGCGCGCATGAGGCAGGAGGCCTTCGTCGCGCGCCACGAAGCGGAATGGCGCGCGTTCGAACAGTGGCTCGACACCCGCGGCCAGGCGCGCCGGGGCCAGGGCGTGCCGCGCGACGAGGACATCCCGACCCGCTACCGGCGCCTGTGCCAGCAGCTGGCGCTGGCGCGCCGGCGCGGCTACAGCCCGCTGGTGACCGCGCGCCTGCAGGCGCTGATGCAGCGCGGCCACGACGTGCTCTACCGCGCGCCGCCGCCGCCGTGGCGACGCGCGCTGCGCTTCCTGGCGGCCGACTTCCCGCGCCTGGTCCGTGCCCAGCGCGGCTGCCTGTGGCTGGCGGCGGTGCTGTTCGCCGTGCCGGGCGTGGCGCTGTTCCTCGCCGTCCAGCAGTGGCCCGAGCTGGCGCACAGCGTGTTCAATCCGCAGCAGCTGGCCCAGTTCGAGGCCATGTACGACCCGGGCGACGCGCGCCACAAGCTGGGCCGCGAGAGCGGCAGCGACCTGGCGATGTTCGGCTACTACATCTACAACAACGTCAGCATCGGCTTCCGCACGTTCGCCTCGGGCCTGCTGGCCGGCGTGGGCACGGCCTTCGTGCTGCTGTTCAACGGCGCGGTGCTCGGCACGGTGGCCGGGCACCTGCAGGCGATCGGCCACGGCGATCCGTTCTGGCGCTTCGTGGCCGGGCATTCGGCTCCGGAGCTGGTGGCGATCGTGATCGCCGGCGCCGCCGGACTGCGGCTCGGGCTGGCGCTGCTGGCGCCGGGGCGGCTGCGCCGCGTCGATGCGCTGGCCGCAGCGGGGCGCGTGGGCGCGCGGCTGTGCCTGGGGATCCTGGCGATGCTGGTGTTCGCGGCATTCGTCGAGGCGTTCTGGTCGTCGACCGGCTCGATCCCGGCAACGGTCAAGTTCGGCGTCGGCGCCGTGCTGTGGGTGCTGGTGCTGGGCTGGCTGGCGTTCGGCGGGCGCGCGGATCCGGCGATGCCGGTGGCCCTTCGTGGAGGCCGGCAGGCAGGCAGCGAGGAACCGCCGCATGCGCCTTGACCAGGTCCGGGTCGAGCTGCGCCCGCGTTCGCCCTGGGAAGCGATGGAGCTGGGCAATGCGCTGGTGCGCCACCACGCCGGGGCGATCTGGCGGCCCTGGGCGGCAGCGACCCTGCCCGTGTTCGTCCTGCTCAACGCCGCGGCCTGGGCGCTCGACGCGCTCTGGCTGGCGACGCTGGCGATGTGGTGGCTGCTGCCGCTGTTCGACCGCATCGTGCTGTCCGTGCTCTCGCGCGCGGTCTTCGGCGACCCGCCGGACACGCGCCAGGCGCTGTCCTCGCTGCGCGCGGGCGGCTGGCGCGGTGCGCTGGGCCGGCTTGGCTGGCGCCGGCCCAGCCCATGGCGTTCGATCGCGCTGCCGGTGGAGCAGCTCGAGGGCGTCAGCGGCGAGGCGCTGGCGCGGCGGCGCGCGGTGATCGTCGACGGCATCCAGGGCCATGCGCTGCTGCTGTCGGGCGTGTGCCTGCTGTTCGTCCTGGTGCTGTTCGTCTCGCTGCTGTCGCTGGTGCTGATGTTCGTGCCCGAGCAACTGCTGTCCGAGTCGGCACGCGCGATGTGGACCCTGCTCACCAGCGAGCCGCCGCGGCTGGCCCAGCTCGCGCTCAACGGCGCGCTGTGGCTGGCGATCTCGGCGGTCGAACCGTTCCACGTCGGCGCGGGCTTCGGCCTCTACCTCAACCGCCGGGTCAGGATCGAGGCCTGGGACATCGAAATCGTGCTGCGGCGCATGCGCGCACGCCTGTCGCAGGCCGCCGGGCTGCTGCTCGCGCTCGCGGCGTTGCCGCTGCTGGCACCGCCGGCCGGGGCACAGGTCGGACAGCGACTGCAGGAGCAGCGCGAGCAGGCGGCGCAGCAGGCCGCCACGGTCGAAGTGCCCGGCGCGCGCAAGGCCCCGACGCTGCCGCGCGTGTTCGGACAGGACGCAGTGGTCGACGACGCGCCGTTCCGCCAGGCGGTCAAGCGCGCCTACGAGGATCCGCTGCTCAACCGCAGCCGCACCGAGACGCGTTGGCAACCGCGGCGCACCCCGGACGTCCCCAGCCCCACCGAGCGCCCGGGTTGGCTGGGCACGCTGGGCAAGCTGGTGGCGGTGCTGGGCGAGTTCGGGCTTTGGATCCTGGTCGGCCTGCTCGCACTGGCAGCGGCGCTGACGGCGAAGCGCGGGCGGCCGTGGAGGCGCGGCGCGGCGGCGCGCCGCGCGCAGGACAGTCCGGTTGAAGTCGGCGAGGCGGTCGAGCCCGAACACCTGCCCCGCAACCTCGCGGCGGAAGCGCGCCGGCTGTGGCACGAGGGCCGGCCGCGACGCGCCCTAGCGCTGCTGTATCGCGGCAGCGTCGAGGCGATGGCGGCGCGCATCGGCATCGCGCTGGTGCCGGGCGCCACCGAGGCCGAGTGCCTGCGCGCCTCGCGTCGCATGCCCGATGCCACCGACCGCGAGAGTTTCGCGCGCATGGTCCGCGTCTGGCAGCTCGCGGCATATGCGCAGCGCCTGCCGGATGAGGCGGACTTCGAATCGCTGCTGTCGGACCTGTCGCTGCGCTTCGGGTGGGCCGGGTGAGCCGGTGGCGCACGCCCGCGCTGGTGGTGCTGGCACTGGCCTGCCTGGGGCTGCTGGCGGGGTGGTGGCACCGCACCTACGAGCGCGTGACGGAGACCAAGGTGCTGCCTCCGGCGGGCGAGGCCGCCTACAACCCGCTGTACGCGCTCAAGCTGGCGCTGCGCGCCGACGGGCTCGAGGTCGAGTCGCGGCAGCGGCTCGATTTCGCCCGGGCATTGCCGGGCCGGCGCGATACCGTGCTGCTGCTCGGCGATCCACGCACGCTGACCGCGCGCGACATCGATGGGCTGCTTGCGTGGGTGGAGGCAGGCGGACACCTGCTGGTGACCACCCCGCGCGGCCAGCGCGTGGACGCGATGCGCCCCGGCGACCTGCTGGCGCGCCTGGAAGTGAGCCTGCGGCCCGGCCGTGGCGAATGCGAGGAGCTGCTGGTGCCCGGGCAGGAGCGGCACGTCGAATTCTGCGGCGGCACGCGCTTCGCTCCGCAGTCCAATCCGGTGTTGTCCTGGGGCGACTTCAACGCGGGCTTCGTGTTCGTGCGGCTGGCGCGTGGCGACGGGGTGGTCGACGTGCTCGCCTCCGCCGATTTCATCGACAACCGCAACCTGCGCGAAACGCCGCACCTGGCGCTGGCGCGCCAGCTGCTCGCGCCCAACTACGGCCATGGGCGCATGCACCTGGTCTACGCGGCGGACATGCCGCCGCTGTGGCGGCTGCTGCTCGATCGCGCGTGGATGGCCTGGCTGCCGCTGCTGCTGGCGCTGCTGGCCTGGCTGTGGATGCGCGTGCAGCGCGTCGGCCCGGCGATGCCGCCGCCGCCGCAGGAGCGCCGTTCGCTGCTCGAGCACATCCAGGCCAGCGGCGAACACCTGCGCCGGCATGGGCTGACCGCCCTGCTGCACGCAGCCATGCGCGAGAACTTCCTGGCGCGGCTGCGTCGCCGCGACCCCCTGGCGGCCGCGCTGGGGGGCGTCGCCCAGGCCGAGGCCATCGCCGCGCGCACCGGCCTGCCGGCGCCCGAGATCGAACACGCCCTGCGTTCCCCGCGACCGCGCGACCCCGGCGACTTCCGCCTGCGCGTGGCCCGACTCGTCGAGATGAGAAAACGACTATGAGCGACACCGCTACCCCCTCCGCGCCGGTGACCGGCGATGCCCTGGTCGAACGCGTCGCGCGCGTGCGCGACGAAGTGTCGAAAGCCTTCATCGGCCAGGCCGAGGTGCTCGACCAGATCCTGGTGGCGCTGCTGGCCGGCGGCCACGTGCTGATCGAGGGCGTGCCGGGCCTGGGCAAGACCCTGCTGGTGCGCGCGCTGGCGCGCGCGCTGGGCTGCGGCCATGCGCGCGTGCAGTTCACCCCGGACCTGATGCCCAGCGACGTCAGCGGGCATGCGGTGTGGGACGCGCGCAGCGAGACCTTCAGCATGCGCCGCGGCCCGATCTTCACCAACCTGCTGCTGGCCGACGAGATCAACCGCGCGCCGGCCAAGACCCAGTCGGCGCTGCTCGAGGCGATGCAGGAGCAGCAGGTGACCATCGAGGGCCAGAGCTTCGCCCTGCCGCCGCCGTTCATGACCCTGGCCACGCAGAACCCGGTCGAGCAGGAGGGCACGTACCCGCTGCCCGAGGCGCAGCTCGACCGCTTCCTGCTCAAGGTGCTGATCGACTATCCCGCGCACGCCGACGAGGTGGCGATGGTCACCGCGATCAGCCACGGCAGCGTCGCGGCCGGCTTCGACCTGGAGCAGGTGCGGCAGGTGCTCGACGCCGAGGGCATCGTCGCCCTGCAGCAGGGCACCGCCGCGACCACGCTCGACCCGGCGGTGATCGACTACGCCGTGCGCCTG
>JAEXTE010000267.1 GCA_023453655.1 Pseudomonadota bacterium | reverse complement strand
CCTGCTGCTGTCGGGCGCGCGCGGCGAGCGGATCGCCGCCGGCATGCACTACGTGGTGTTCAACATCGCCGCCTCGACGCTGTTCCTGATCGCGCTGGGCCTGCTGTACGGCATGCTGGGCTCGCTCAACATGGCCGAACTCGCCGTGCGCGTGGCCGAGGTGGCGCCGGAGGACGTGGCCCTGGTGCGGGTCACGCTGGGCCTGCTGCTGGTGGTGTTCTGCGCCAAGGCCGCGTTGCTGCCGATGTACCTGTGGCTGCCGGAGGCCTATGCGCGCGCCCCGGCCGCGGTGGCGGCGCTGTTCGTGATCATGACCAAGGTGGGCCTGTACGCGCTGCTGCGCGTGGGCTCGCTGTGGTTCGGCGAAGCGGCCGGCCCCTTCGAGGACTTCGGCCGCGGGCCGCTGTTGGTACTGGGCATGGCGACGATGCTGCTGGGCAGCCTCGGCGTGGTCGGCGCGCTGCGCCTGCGCATCGCTGCGGCCTACCTGGTGTTGATGTCTTCGGGCACGCTGTTCGTGGCGTTCTCGCTGGGGCAACCGGGCACGATCGCCGCGGGCCTGTATTACCTGCCGCACAGCTGCTTCGCGGCCGCGGCGATGTTCCTGGTCGCGCACATCGTGCAGCGCCAGCGCGGCCGCGCCGGCGACCGGGTGCTGCCAACCGGGCTGGCCTTGCCGTTGAAGACCGGCCTGCTGTTCATGGTCGCCGCGCTGGCGCTGGTCGGCCTGCCGCCGCTGTCGGGCTTCATCGGCAAGTTCCTGCTGCTGGGCGCGGTGCCCGATGCCGACCTCGGCTGGGTCTATTTCACCGTGCTGGCGAGCAGCCTGCTGGCGCTGGTGGGCCTGAGCCGAAGCGGCTCGCGCCTGTTCTGGCGTACCGTGGAGGACCAGCGCGACACCGACTCGGTCGACGGCCAGCCCCGCGTGACCCGGATGGAGTTCGCGGCGACCGCGCTGCTGCTGGCCTTGGTCGTGGCGATGAGCGTATTCCCCGCGCCGGTGCTGCGATACACCACGGCCACCGCCGAACAGCTGCTCGCCCCCGCCGACTACGTGCGCGAGGTGCGCGCCACCACGCCGCAGGTGCGCGCGCCATGAGGAACCGGACATGATCGCCCGCATCTTCCCCTCGGTGCCGCAGAGCATCACGGTCTTCGTCTTCTGGCTGCTGATGGCCGAGGACGCCAGCCCGGGCACCCTGGCGCTGGCCGCATTCCTGGCCTGGCTGATGCCGCAGATCGCCGCGCGGCTGGAACGCGAGTTCGCGCGCATCGGCGAGGCGCGGATCCTGCTGCCCTTGGGCGCCAAGCTGCTGTGGGACGTGGTGGTGGCGAACATCACCGTCGCCCGCCAGGTGCTGGGTCCGGAAGACCGGCTGAAGCCGGGCTTCATCTGGATCCCGCTGGAGCTGACCAACATCCACGGCATCTCGGCCCTGACCAGCGTCATCACCCTCACGCCGGGCACGCTCACGGCCGAGCTGTCGGCCGACCGCAGGCACCTGCTGGTGCACTGCCTGCACGTGGAGGATCCGGAGCAGATGATCCGCGAGATCAAGCAACGCTACGAGGCGCCGCTGCGCCGGGTGTTCCCATGATCGACCTGATGAACCTGGTCATCAGCGGCGCGATGGTGGTGGTCGGCTGCGCCATGCTGCTGGCGCTGTGGCGGCTGGTGCGCGGGCCGACCGCCCCCGACCGCATCCTCGCGCTCGACACCCTGTACGTGGCCACCATCGCCGAGGTGGTGCTGCTGGGCATGCTCGACGAGACCGAAGTCTATTTCGAGATCGCGCTGATCATCGCCATGCTCGGCTTCTTCGGCACCGTGGTGCTGAGCAAGTACGTCATCCGCCGGGACATCGTCGAATGAGGCTCGCGGTCGACATCGCCACCCTGTTCCTGCTGGTGGTGGGCTGCTTCTTCGTGTTCCTCGGCAGCTTCGCCCTGGTCAAGCTGTCGAGCTTCTTCCACCGCATCCACGGCCCGACCAAGGCCAGCACCCTGGGCGTAGGCTGCATCCTGGCCGCCTCGGTGCTGCACCGTGCGATCCACGGCACCGGCCTGCATCCGCGGGAACTGCTGATCACCGTGTTCCTGTTCCTGACCGCGCCGGTCGCCGCGCACCTGATGTCGCGCGCGGCGCTGTCGCTGATGGCCCGGCGGCCCGCGGCGCCGTGCAGCGGTACCGAACCGGAAGCCCACATCCGCGACGACGCCGACGAGCGCGCCGAGCAGCAGGCGCGCGAGCGCGCCGAAGGCCGCGACGACGGCTAGGCCAGCGCCAGCTCCAGCCCGGCCCAGCCCAGGAACGCCAGCAGCAGCACCGCGCCCTCGGCGCGGCTGACCTGCAGCCCGCCGCGCAGCATCGGCAGCAGCAGGGCGGCGAACACCAGCGCCGCCGGCAGCTCCAGCCGCAGGAACGAGGCCGGCACCGGCACGTCCCGCACCAGCGCCATGCCGCCCACGACCAGCATCAGGTTGACCAGGCTGGCGCCGATGACGTGGCCGGCGACGAGATCGCCCTGCCCGCGCCGGGCCGCCGCGATGGCGGCCGCGACCTCCGGCAGTGCCGTGCCGATCGCCACCGGCAGCAGGCCCACCAGGAGCGAGTCCATGCCCAGCGCCGGGCGCAGGTCGAGCGCGCCCTGCACCACCCAGCGCGCGCCGAACCACAGCAGCGCCACCGCCACCGCCAGCCGCGCCAGGTCGAGCGGCGAGGGCAGGCGGCTTTCGGCGAAGCCGGCGAATTCACCGCGCAGTTCGGGCTGGCGGCGGCCGAAGATCCAGGCGAAGACCAGCACCGCGACGAAGGCCAGCACGAGCACCGCACCGTCGAGTCGCGTGAGCCGGCCGTCCTGTGCCAGCAGGATGGTGGCCAGGGTGCCGACCACCAGGCACACCAGCAGCGAGGGCAGCGCCTTCCAGCGGATCAGCAGCGGCGCGCACAGCGCCGCGGCGCCGAGCGTCAGCCCGAGGTTGGCGATATTGCTGCCCACCGCGTTGCCCAGCGCCAGCGCGTGGTCGCCGACCGCCATCGCGCGCAGGTTGACCGCCAGTTCCGGCAGCGAGGTGGCGAAGGCCACCAGCACCAGGCCGGTGGTGAAGGGCGAGATGCCCGTCCGCCGCGCCAGGCCCGACGCGGCCTTGACCAGCGAGTCGCCGCCCAGGGCGAGCAGGACGATCCCTGCCGAGAAGTAGAACAGCGCACCGGTCATCGTCACGCCCCAGCCCGGGAAATCCCCGGATTATGCCGCAGCCGCGTGCGCGGTCAGGAACAGCCTTCCACGTAGTCCACCTGCGGCGGCAGGCCCACGCGCCATTCGTCCACGCGGCCGCTGCCGTCGAGCTCGAGCACCAGCACGCCGGGCGCGCCGTCGGGCGCGGTCACGCGCAGCACCCGCCCGTCGGGATCGTACTTGTGCGGCTGCTCCTCGATGCGACCGTCGTACAGCGCGCGCACTTGGCCGACGTCCATGCCCACGCGCGCGCCGCCGGGTGCGGCGACGTCGGCATCGCGCACGTCGATGCGCACGAAGCGGTCGCCCTCGATCATGAAGGCGGTGCGGTAGCCCTCCGGCCCCAGCGGCTGCGGGATCAGGTAATGGCAGCCACCGGGCTCCGACGGCTGCGCATCGCCGAGGTCGCCACCCCAGGCCTGGCGGACTGCTTCGGCGCTGGCGCCGAATGCGGCCGGGCCGAAGCCGGCGAAGCCGATCGTGCCGTCGGCGGGACGGTCGACCCGCAGCGAGCCGGTCGCCTGGCCGTCGCCCTGCACGGGCGCGGAGGCCGCGTCGCGGTTACTAGACGGCGGCGCCTGCGCCGCGGGCGGCGCCACATCCGCTGCGTCGGCGTCGGTGCCGTCGCGCGGCGCTCCGCAGGCGCACAGTGCGGTCGCGAGAACGGCGAGGAGGGCGGGCTGCAGCAGGTGCATGGCGGATTCCGGACATGGGACAGGCGCCGAGCCTGCCACGGCGCCCGTTAGCGCGATGCCGACATCGGCCTGGGTCCGCACGCTGCCGGCGGTCGCCTCAGGCGGGCGGAGTGAAGTGCTTCTGCAGCCCGGCCCAGCAGGCCTGGTAGTCG
>JAEXTE010000223.1 GCA_023453655.1 Pseudomonadota bacterium | reverse complement strand
GCTGCTGGAGGTCGACGACACCGGCCTGCGAATGCCCGCCGGTGGCCTGGTGCTGCCGTGGCCGCTGGACGGCGCGCCGGGCGGGTCCGTCGTCGAAGCGGGCGAGGCGGAGCTCGACGATGGCGAGCTCAGGATCACCGCGCTGCCGGCGCGCGTGCGGGTTGGGCGACAGGACTAGAACGGTGGCACGCACCATTGCAACCGGGCTGCGGGGCATGCGCCGCACGGTGGCTCCGCAGCGAACGACGGCGCTCCTGCCTGGAAGGATCGACGCGCGATCCGCCCCGGCCGGGCGCAGGTACGCAAAGCGGTAGACGCCATGCACGACCCGCCCGGCCACCCGTTCCCGCTCTGGCCACTGCCGGCGGCGATCGCGCTGCTGTTCACCGGCGCCGCGCATCTCGGCCTGTGGCTGTCGATCCGCGACGGGCATGTCGAGGCCTGTCTTCCGGTCATCGAGGGCTGCACCTCGATCAGCCGCGCCGCGCGCCACGGCCTGGCCAATCATGTGTTCCGCCTGCTGGTGCTGCCCTGCGCGCTGCTGGTGGGGCTGCACTGGTGGCTGGCGGCGCGCCGGCTCGGGAGCCGCTGGCGCGACGTGGCCTGGCTGGGCGGCGTCGCGGCGCTGGCACTGGCGGTGTACGCCACCTTCCTCGGCACCGATGGCGAGGCCTACCGCTTCCTGCGCCGCTATGGGGTGGTCTGCTTCTTCGGCTTCGGTTACCTGGCGCAGCTGCGCTTCCTGCACGGCGTGGCGGGCGGAAAGCAGCCGGGCGACGGCATCGTGCGCGCGATGGTCGCGGTCAGCGTCCTGATGCTGCTGCTCGGCGTCGCCAGCGTCGCCGCCACCGCGCTGGTCGCGGACGACCACTGGAGGGGCCGGATCGAGAACGCGCTGGAATGGCAGCTGGGCTGGCTGCTGGCCGCGTGGTACGGACTGCACGCGGCGCTCTGGCGCCGGCAGCGGGTGCGGCTGGCGCCCGCTTGAAGCAGGCGGGTCGCGGCAGTCGCGCGGCGATGGCCGGTCGTGCGATCAGGAACGCGCGGCGGCGATGATCGCGGCCGCCTTCGCGGCGCTCTCGCGGACCTTGGTCCAGTCGCCCGCGGCCAGCCAGTCCTTCGGCACCATCCACGACCCACCGACGCACAGCACGTTCGGCTGGGCGAGGAACTCGGCGGCGTTGGTTTCGCTGATGCCGCCGGTCGGGCACAGCTTCAGTCCGGCCAGCGGGCCGGCCAGGCCCTTGAGCATCGCCAGTCCGCCGACAGCGTTGGCGGGAAACAGCTTGCAGCAGCGGAAGCCGTGGGCCATCAGCTGCAGGAACTCGGTGGGCGTGGCGCCGCCGGGCACGGCCGGGATCGACGCGCGCGCCAGCGCTTCGGCCAGCGGGGCCGGGGTGCCGGGCGTGACCAGGAAGTCGGCGCCGGCATCGACCGAGCGTGCGATGTGTTCCGCGGTCAGCACCGTCCCGGCGCCGATCACGATGCCGGGCAGTTCCTTCTTGAGCGCGGCCAGCGTCTCCAGCGCGGCGGGCGTGCGCAGGGTGAGCTCCAGCGAGGTCAGGCCGCCCTCGAGCAGGGCTTCGGCGATGCGGCGGCCCTGGTCGACGCTGTCGGCGGTGATCACGGGCAGGATGCCGGCCTGGCGCAGCAGCTGTTCGGCACGGGTCTGGAGCGATTCGATGGTCATGGGCACGGTCGAAGAAGGGGCGGCGGTCGGGTGTTGCGTCCGGTGGACGACGCGCTCAGGCGTCGCGGAACTCGTGCGGGGCGAGCGCCGCGGCCTGCGGGTCGTCGCCGAGCTGGTATTCCTGGTCGTATTCCCAGGGACCGCCGTCGCGGGCGGGCGGACCGCAGGAAATCGAAAGTGCGCCCTGGTCGGCCGGCGCCACCATCGCCCGGTTGAAGGCGAACAGGTTGCGGCCGATGTCCCAGGCGCAGTGTGAGGTATTGGGCGCGAGTTCGCGCGCGGCCCATTCGGCCGGGTCGACCAGGGCTTCCAGGGTGCCGGCCTCTCCGTCCAGGCGCACGATGTCGCCCTCGCGCAGGCGCGCGATCGGGCCGCCGCGCGCGGCTTCCGGGGTGAGGTGGATGGCGGCCGGAATCTTGCCCGATGCGCCCGACAGGCGGCCGTCGGTCACCAGCGCCACCCGGCGCCCCTGGTTCTGCAGCATGCCCAGCAGCGGCGCCAGCGAATGCAGTTCCGGCATGCCGTTGGCCTTGGGCCCCTGGTAGCGCACCACGGCCACGAAGTCGTGCGGAAGCAGGCCCTGCGCGTGCAGCTTGTTGAGCGTGCGTGGATCGTCGACGACCACGGCGGGCGCTTCGATCGTGCGGTATTCGGGCTTGACCGCCGAGAGCTTGATCAGCGAACGGCCAAGGTTGCCGCGCAGCAGGCGCAGGCCGCCCTGGGCCTCGAACGGCGCGGATGCCGGCCGCACCACGTCCTCGTCGGCGCTGGTGGCGGGGGCGGGCAGGAAGCCCAGCGCGCCGCCGGCGAGGGTGGGCTCGTCGCACCAGGCGCGCATGCCGCCGGGCAGGATGGTCTCGACGTCGTCGTGCATCAGCCCTGCGTCCATCAGTTCGCGGAACACGAAGCCGATGCCGCCCGAGGCCTGGAACCGGTTCACGTCGGCCTCGCCGTTGGGATAGACGCGGGCCAGCAGCGGCACCACCTGCGACAGCGCGTCCATGTCGTCCCAGGTCAGCATGATGCCGGCCGCGCGCGCCACCGCCGGCCAGTGGATGGTGTGGTTGGTGGAGCCGCCAGTGGCCATCAGCGCCACCACGGCGTTGACGATCGCGCGCTCGTCGATCAGGCGGCCGAAGGGGCGGTAGTCGTCGCCCAGTGCGGAGATCTCGAGCGCCCGCTCGGTCGCGGCCAGGGTCAGCGCGTCGCGCAGCCCGGTGCCGGGATTGGCGAACGAACCCGGCAGCTGCACGCCCATCGCCTCCAGCAGCACCTGGTTGGAGTTCGCCGTGCCATAGAAGGTGCAGGTGCCGGGCGAGTGGTAGGACGCGGCCTCGGCCTCCAGCAGCTCCTCGCGCGTGGCCTCGCCGGCGGCGTAGCGCTCGCGCACCTCGGCCTTCTTCTTGTTGGGGATGCCCGGCGTCATCGGCCCCGCCGGGATGAACACCGCCGGCAGGTGGCCGAAGGCCAGCGCGCCGATCAGCAGGCCCGGCACGATCTTGTCGCAGATGCCCAGGTGCACGGTGGTATCGAACATGTCGTGCGAGAGCGCGATCGCGGTGCCCTGGGCGATCACGTCGCGCGAGAACAGCGACAGCTCCATGCCGGCACGGCCCTGGGTGACGCCGTCGCACATCGCCGGCACGCCGCCGGCGACCTGGGCGGTGGCGCCGAGCAGGCTGGCGTGCGCGCGGATCAGCCCGGGATAGGTCTCGTACGGCTGGTGGGCCGACAGCATGTCGTTGTAGGCGGTGACGATGCCGAGGTTGGGCGTCGCGCCGCCGCGCAGGCGCGACTTGTCGGACGGTCCGCAGGCGGCGAAGCCGTGGGCCAGGTTGCCGCAGCTCAGGCGGGTGCGGCTGGGACCAGCCTGGCGCATCGCCTCGATGCCGGCCAGGTAGGCCGCGCGCGAGGCGCGGCTGCGCTGGCGGATGCGTTCGGTGACGGCGTGCAGTACGGGATGCAGTGTCATGGGCTTGGGGCTGTCCCTGGCTGTGGCGCGCGGATCGGCCGATCACGGGCACCAGTGGATGTGCAGCGGCGCGCCCGGGGTGAGGAACGCGGTCCGCGCCGGGTATTCGAGCGGGTCGTCGCCGGCGAGCACGCGCTCGAGCAGCTTGCGCTTGCTCTCGCCCCGGATCAGCAGCAGGCGCGTATGCGCCGGCTCCAGGCCCGCGGGAGTGAGGCTGATGCGGCGCAGGAACTTGCCCGCGCCCGGGCAGCCGGTGGCGTCGACCGCGACGTAGGGCGCGCGCGACTGCAGCGCGCCCTCGAGGTTCTGCATGCGCGGGAACAGCGAGGCGGTGTGGCCGTCCTCGCCCATGCCCAGCACGACCACGCCCGGCGGCGTCTGCGCGTGCAGGTTGGCCGCGCTCACCGCTTCCTCGATGCTGCGGCCGGGACGGGTGATGCTCTCGAAGCGCGCGGCGGCGGCGCGGTCGCGCAGCAGCGATTCGCGGATCAGGCGCGAGTTGCTGTCCGGGTCGTTGGGCAGCAGCCAGCGTTCGTCGACCAGGGCCACGTCGACGCGCTCCCAGTCCAGCGGCGCCTTGGCCAGCGCTTCGTAGACCGGGGCGGGGGTGCTGCCGCCGGACAGCAGCAGGCGCGCGCGCGGCTTGTCCTGCAGGTCGCGGCCGAGCACCGAGGAGATCGCCACCGCCGCGCCCCAGGTCCACTGGGTCAGGGACTCGTAGGCATGCATCTGCACTGGCACGCGCTGCGCTCGGCCGCCTGCCGCGTCTGGCTGCTGCGCGCTCATTGCGGCGCGGCCCCGCGCGCTTCGCTGCGGGCGATGGCGGCGGCGCCGAGCAGGCCCGCGTGCGGATGCAGCACGGCCATCGACGGCACCCGGGCCATGGCCGGCGAGAACCGGCCCTTGTGCTCGAAGCGCTGGCGGAATCCCGAGTGCTGCAGGGCGTCGAGCACCTTGGGGACCAGGCCGCCGGTGAGGAATACGCCATCCCAGGCGCCGAGGGTCAGGACCAGGTCGCCCGAGACCGCGCCGAACACCGCGCAGAACACGTCGACCGCGCGCATGCAGCGGGGATCGCCGGCCTGCGCGCGCGCGGTCACGTCGGCCGGCTGCAGCGGGCCCGGATCCTCGCCGGCGATCTCGCTCAGCGCGCGGTGGATGTTGACCAGGCCCGGCCCGCAGATCAGGCGTTCATTGGACACGCGGCCGAACTGTGCGGACAGCTGGGCCAGGACCTCGAGTTCCTCGGGCGTCCCGGGTGCGAAACTGGCGTGGCCGCCCTCGGTCTCGAGCGGGAACTGCCGGCCGTCGCGGATCACCAGCGCGCCCACGCCCAGGCCGGTGCCCGGCCCGAGGATGGCGTAGGTGCGGTGCTGCGGTTCGCGCTCCGGCGTCCAGGTGGCGCCGCCGATGGGCACCACGTCGCCGGGCTGGAACAGCGGAATGGCCATCGCCTGGGCGGCGAAATCGTTGACCAGGCTGACGCGCTCGAACCCAAGCTGGGCCTGCGTGCGCCGCCGGCAGATCACCCAGGGATGATTGGTGATGCGCGCCTCGTCGCCGTCCACGCGCCCGGCCACCGCGAACACGCCATGGCGGATGCCCGCTTCGGCCTGGCCGGTCTCGACCAGGTAGTGGCGGGCGGTATCGGCCAGCGAGGGGAAGTCGGCGACGGCGAAGCGCTGCACGCTGTCGACCAGCAGCGGCGAGTCCGCGTCCGGGTCGGCCAGGGCGAAGCGGGCATTGGTGCCGCCGATGTCCGCCAGCAGGATCCGCGTCGCGCTCATCCGCGGCTGCCCGCCTTGCCGACGGTGCGCGGCAGGAAGCCGGCCGCGCCCGCGGGACCCCAGGATCCGGCAGGGTAGTCGTGCACCGGCGTGCCGGCCTGGGCCCAGGCGCTGCTGATACTGTCGATCCAGCGCCACTGCGCCTCGACCTCGTCGTCGCGCACGAACAGGGTCTGGTCGCCCTTGAGCGCGTCGATCATCAGCCGCTCGTAGGCGATGCGGCGCTTGGGCGGCAGCATCGCCAGGTCCAGCGACATCGGCAGCAGTTCGGTTGCGCCCCACTCGGGGGCGGCCAGCGAACCCATCAGGCCCAGTTCGATGGTCTCTTCCGGCTGCAGGCGCATGCGCAGGCTGTTGGGGCGCGCGTTGTCGCGGTCGGGGCGGTCGAACACCCAGTGGGTGACCGGCTTGAAGTTGACCAGCACCTCGGTGGTGCGCGAGGGCATGCGCTTGCCCGTCACCAGGCGGAAGGGCACGCCGGCCCAGCGCCAGTTGTCGATCCATGCGCGCAGGCCGACGAAGGTTTCGACAGCGCTGTCAGCCAAAAAACCTTTCGCGGCCGAGCCTTCGACGACGCCGGCCGTATAGCGGCCGCGAATGCTGTCGTTGGCGACCTCGGCGGCGGTCATCGGACGCAGCGCGCGCAGCACCTTGCGCTTCTCGTCGCGGATGCTGTCGGCATCGAGCGCGGCGGGCGGCTCCATCGCCACCAGCGCCAGCAGCTGCAGCATGTGGTTCTGCACCATGTCGCGCAGCGCGCCGTATCCGGCGTAGTAGCCTTCGCGACCATCGACGCCGGCGGTCTCGGCCACCAGGATGTCGACCGACTCGATGCAGCGGTTGTCCCACACCGCCTCGAGCAGGGTATTGCCAAAGCGCAGCGCCAGCAGGTTCTGCACCGGTGCCTTGCCCAGGTAATGGTCGATGCGGAAGATCCTCGACTCATCCAGCGCCGACTTGAGCGTCGCGTCGATCTCGCGCGCCGAGGCCAGGTCGTGCCCGATCGGCTTCTCCAGTACCAGGCGCGAGGGCGCGTCCAGCAGGCCGGCGGCCTTGAGGCCCAGGCAGGCGGATTCGAACAGGTTCGGCGGTGTCGACAGGTAGCTCACCGCGGGGCGGTCGGCGTAGCGCGAGAGCGTTGCCGCCATGCCGTCGACGTCGTTGAGGTTGAGCGGGTGGTAGCTGATCCGCCCCAGCAGGTTGTCCAGCGCACCGTTGTTGCGTGCCTCGCCGCCGATGCGCTCGCGCAGCCAGGCGCGGAAGCCCTCGTCGTCGTGCTCGGTGCGGCCGATGGCCACCACGCGGAACGACTCGGGCAGCAGCCGGTCGCGCAGCAGATGCAGGAGGGAGGGGAACAGGTAGCGTTGAGCCAGGTCGCCAGTGGCGCCGAACAGCAGGAGTGAGTCGTGCATTGACGCCCGCGTTGCCATCAGTAGGGAAGGGGATCGGACAGGCTTCGCCCGTGGCTCCGAATGATGCCAGAGTACCAGCGTGCGCTGTCCTTCGGGGTCCGCTCGAGCGTCCCGTAGTTGACGTGGATGATACCGAACCGCTTGGAATAGCCCAGCGACCACTCCAGGTTGTCCAGCAGCGACCAGGCCATGTAGCCGCGGACGTCCACGCCGGCGGCGATCGCGTCGTGGATCGCGGCCAGATGCTTTCGTAGGTAATCAATTCGCAAGGGGTCGCGCACGCGCCCTTCCTCGGCCACCGGCGGATCGAAGAAGGCGGCGCCGTTCTCTGTGATGTAGACCGGCAGGTCGCCGTAGGTCCGCTTGAACCAGAGCAGCAGGTCGGTCAGGCCCTGCGGGAACACCTCCCAGCCGGTCTCGGTGTAGGTGCCCAGCGGCTGGCGCACCACCGTCGTGCGCTGCGGGTAGCTGTCGCCGTCGCCGGTGACGCTGCGCGTGTAGTAGTTGATGCCGACGAAATCCAGCGGCTGGCGGATCAGTCCGAAGTCCGCCTCGGGAAAGTCCGGCCAGGCCTCGCCGAAAATGTCCCTGAGTTCGTCCGGATAGCGGCCGAGCAGGGCGGGATGCAGGAACTGCTCGTTCATGTAGGCGTGCGCGCGGCGCACCGCGGCCGCATCGGCCTCCGAATCGCCCGCCGGGTACTTGGGCTCGATGTTGACCACGAGGCCGATCTCGTGCGCGCCCTCGGCGCGGTAGGCCTGCACCGCCGCGCCATGCGCGCGCATCAGGTTGTGCGCGGCGATCGGCGCCTCGAAACGGCTGCGGTGGCCCGGGGCGAGCGCGCCGTGCAGGTAGCCGCCGTCGGTGACCACCCAGGGCTCGTTGAGCGTCACCCATTTCCTGACCCGTCCGTCGAGCGCGCGGTAGAGCACGCGGCCGTACTCGGCGAACCAGTCGGCGCAGTCGCGGTTGAGCCAGCCCCCGCGGTCGTCGAGCGCCGCCGGCATGTCCCAGTGGTAGAGCGTGAGCAAGGGCTCGATGCCGTTGGCGAGCAGCTCGTCGACCAGGCGCGCATAGAAGTCCAGGCCCTTCTGGTTCACCCGACCGGTACCCTCGGGCAGGATCCGGGACCACGACACGCTGAAGCGGTAGGCCTGCAGGCCGAGTTCGCGCATCAGCCCCACGTCTTCCTTCCAGCGATGGTAATGGTCGCAGGCCACATCGCCGGTATCGCCGTTGAGGGTCATGCCGGGCGTGTGGGCGAAGCGGGTCCAGATGCTGGGGCCGGCACCGTCGGCCAGCGGCGCACCCTCGATCTGGTGCGCGGCGGTGGCGGCGCCCCAGAGGAAGCCCTCGGGGAAGCGGAAGTCCTTGGAGGCAAGGGAGCTCATCTGTGTTCGACGTCCTGGAAGATGGCCTGCACGGCCTGAAAACGATTACATTGCGAGGATAGCGCAAGCGTCGGAAGCGCCGCGTGGAGGCGGTCGCACAGTGCGCGCGTGGCCGGCCTGGCGCGCGGCGGCTGCACGGACGACGGGACCTACGAGCCGGGAGGAACGAGTGGCGCACGTGCAACTGGACCAGCTGCGCAAAGTCTATCCGGACGGGCACGTGGCCGTGGCCGGGGCCAGCTTCGAGGTGGCGGACGGCGAGCTGCTGGTGCTGGTCGGGCCATCGGGCTGCGGCAAGAGCACCCTGCTGCGGATGGTGGCCGGGCTGGAGGCGATCACGTCCGGCCACCTGCGCATTGGCGGGCGGCTGGTGAACGACGTGGCGCCCGGCGATCGCGACATCGCCATGGTGTTCCAGAACTATGCGCTGTATCCGCACATGACGGTCGCCGAAAACCTCGGCTTCGCCCTGAAAATGCGGCGCATGCCAGCCGCGGAGATCGCGCGTCGGGTGGCGGATGCGGCGAGGACGCTCGAGCTCGACGGCGTGCTCGGAAGACGACCCGCGCAGCTGTCGGGCGGGCAGCGCCAGCGCGTGGCGCTCGGCCGGGCGCTGGTGCGCCAGCCGCAGGTGTTCCTGCTCGACGAGCCACTGTCCAACCTCGACGCGCGCCTGCGCGCCAGCATGCGGGTCGAGATCGCGCGGCTGCACCGCCAGCTCGGCGCGACCATGCTCTACGTCACCCACGACCAGGTCGAGGCGATGACCCTGGGCCAGCGCATCGTGGTGATGCACGAAGGGCAGGTGCAGCAGGTCGACACGCCCCTCGCGCTGTACCGCAACCCCGCCAACCGCTTCGTCGCCACCTTCCTCGGGACGCCGGCCATGAACCTGGTCGGCGGGCGGCTGCTGCGCGAGGACGGCTGGCGGCTCGCGACCGGCGAAGGCAGTGCGCTGCCGCTGCCGGAGGACGTCGCCCTCGATGCGGGTCTGGAGGGCCGCGAAGTCCAGCTTGGCGTGCGCCCCGAGCACCTGCTGCAGGGAGCCGCCGCCCGCGGCTTCGATGCGATCGTCGAGGTGGTCGAGCCCATGGGCAGCGACGTGCACGTGCACGTGCGCGCCGGCGGCACGGCGCTGGTCGCGCGTTTCGCTCCCGAGTCCCTGCCCGAGCCCGGGGCTACCGTCCGGCTGCGGATCGCGCCGGCGCAGCTGCACCTGTTCGATCCGGCGAGCGGCGTCGCCTTGACGCCCAGGTGACGGCATCTTCATGGCACGGCTGCACCATTCGCGCCATCATGGTGGAATGATGTCCGACGGCCCCCCCTTCCTGCCGCCGCCACCTCCGCTGTCCGAACGCTGGGCGTTGTTCCTCGACGTCGACGGCACGCTGGTGCCGTTCGCAGACGATCCCGAGCAGGTCTACGTGTCGCAACGCCTGGTTGAACGGCTGGGCGCGTTGTCTGCCGCGATGGATGGCGCCGTGGCCCTGGTGAGCGGCCGTCGCGTGGAGATGCTCGACCGCTTGTTCTCTCCGCTGAGGCTGGCGTCCGCGGGCCTGCATGGCCTGCAGCGGCGCCGCGCGGGAGAAGCGCTCGGCGTCCCGCCGGATGCGCCCGTGGCGCTGGAACAGGTGCGGCTGGAGGCGCTGGACCTGGTATCGGCCTGGCCCGGCGCCCTGGTCGAGGACAAGGGCGAGGCCATGGCCCTGCACTGGCGCGCCCGACCCGAAGCCGGGGACGCGCTGCGCGCCTATGCGGCGCGGGCGGTGGAGCGCCTGCCGGGCTACCAGCTGCAGCCTGGCGACATGGTGGTGGAGCTGCGCCCGCACCGGGCCGACAAGGGAACGGCCATCGCGGCGTTTCTGGCGGAGGCGCCCTTCCGCGGGCGCCAGCCGGTGTTCGTGGGCGACGACCTGACCGACGAATACGGCTTCCGCGCGGTCAATGCGCAGCAGGGCATGGGCGTGCTGGTCGGCGATCGCGGCGGCAGCGCCGCGCGGTACCGCCTGCCCGACATCGCCGCGGTGCACGCGTGGCTGGGGGCGGGCGCTTGAACGGAGAACAACGCATGCGACAGACGCTCGACCTCGGCGTGATCGGCAATGGCAGCTTCGGCGCGCTGGTCGATCGCGAGGCGAAGGTGGTGTGGTCCTGCCTGCCGGCCTTCGACGGCGATCCCGCGTTCTGCGCGCTGCTGTCGCCGCGCGAGCACGAGGGCGGCGACCTCGCCATCGAACTGGAAGATTTCGAGCGCAGCGAGCAACAGTACGTCACCAATACGGCCCTGCTGCGCACGGTGCTCCACGACCGCAATGGCGGGGCGCTGGAAGTGCTGGATTTCGCGCCCCGCTGGAAGCAGAACGGGCGCATCTACCGGCCGGTGTCGATCATCCGCCGGATCACGCCGCTGGCCGGCAGCCCGCGCGTGCGCGTGCGGGCCCGGCCGCTGGCCGACTGGGGTGCGCGCGTGCCCGACTGCACCTGGGGCAGCAACCACATGCGCTGGCTGCTGCCGGGCTTCACCCTGCGCCTGACCACCGACGTGCCGATCCGGTTCGTGCGCGAGCAGACCTCGTTCGTGCTCAACCAGGCGGTCCACCTGGTGTTCGGCCCGGACGAACCGCTGCAGCGCTCGCTGTCGGGCTATGTCGAGGAGGCCATCGGCCGCACCGACGCCTACTGGCGCGAATGGGTGCGCTACCTTTCCATTCCGCTGGACTGGCAGCAGGCCGTGATCCGCAGCGCCATCACCCTCAAGCTGTGCCAGTACGAGGACAGCGGCGCCATCATCGCGGCGATGACCACCTCGATCCCCGAGGCGCCGCATACCACGCGCAACTGGGACTACCGCTACTGCTGGCTGCGCGACGCGGCCTTCGTGGTGCGCGCGCTCAACCGGCTGGGCGCGACGCGCAGCATGGAGGAGTTCCTGCGCTACATCTACAACATCGCCACCCACGACGGCAGCCTGCAGCCGCTGTACGGCATCGACTTCGCCGAGCAGCTGGAGGAGGCCGAGGTCGAGAGCCTGGCCGGCTATCGGGGCATGGGCCCGGTACGCCGCGGCAACCTGGCCTGGGTGCAGAAGCAGCACGACGTCTACGGCTCGGTGGTGCTCGCCTCCACCCAGCTGTTCTTCGACCAGCGCCTGGTGCATCCGGGCGATGCCGCGGCGTTCGCGCGCCTGGAACCGCTGGGCGAGCGCGCCTGGGCGCTGCACGACCAGCCGGACGCCGGCCTGTGGGAGTTCCGGGGGCGCGCCGAGGTGCATACCTACAC
>JAEXTE010000194.1 GCA_023453655.1 Pseudomonadota bacterium | reverse complement strand
CTGCTGGCCCTCGCCTCCGGGCTGCGCGGCCGGCACCTGCTGGCCGGCGGCGGCGTTGCCGCCCGCGCCCGCCGGAGCGGCCGGCGACCACGGGACGGCCTTGGCCGGCGCGCCTTCCTGGACCTTCTGCAGGCCCGAGACGATCACCTGCTCGCCATCCTGCAGGCCGGCGCTGACGATCCAGTTGCCGGCTTCGGCACGCTCCAGGCTGACATCGCGGCGCATCACGCTGCCGTCGCCGCCCACCACCATCACGTAGGCGCTCTTGGCGTCGCGCTGCACCGCCGCCTGCGGAATGGCGAACACGCCCTGCAGCTGGCCCAAGCGCGCGCGCAGGGTCACGTAGGTGCCCGGCAGCAGGCGGCCGTCGGGGTTGGGAATCAGCGCACGCATGGAGATCGCGCCGGTGGCCGGATCGACGATGTCGCCGGAGAAGTCCAGGGTGCCGGCATGCTCGTACACGCTGCCGTCGGCCAGGACCACTTCGACCGTCGCCTCCTGCCCCTGGGCGGCGGCGCGGGCGCGGCGGATCTGCTCCAGCTCGCCCACCCCGATCGAGAAGTTCGCATACAGCGGATCGACCTGGTCGACCGTGGTCAACAGCGTGGCGGTGCCCTGCCCGACCAGCGCGCCCTCGGTGACCTGCTGCTTGCCGGCGCGGCCGCTGATGGGCGCGCGCACGGTGGCGTAGCCGAGGTTGATGCGCGCGCTCTCGACCGCGGCCTTGCCCGCCTGCACGGCGGCGGCGGCGCTGCGCTCGGCGGCCAGCGCGTTGTCCAGGTCGGCGCGGGAGATGAAGTCGGTCGGCGCCAGCTGGCGGGCGCGATCGGCATTGGCCTTGGCATTGGCGTAGTTGGCCTGGGCCTGCGCCAGCGATGCCTGGGCGGTGCCCAGCGCAGCCTGCAGCGGCGCCGGGTCGATCAGGAACAGCACGTCGCCTTCGCGTACGTCGCTGCCTTCCTCGTACACGCGCTTCTGCAGCACGCCGGGCACGCGCGCGCGCACGTCGGCGCTGCGGAAGCCGGCCAGGCGGCCACCGATCTCGCGGGTCAGCGGCAGGTCGGCGGCGCGCGCCTGGACCACGCCCACCTCGGGCGGCGGCGGCTGGGCGGGGGCCTCTTCCCCGCCGCAGGCGGCGAGCAGGCACAGGGAAAGAACGAGCGGGAGGGCAGCTGCGGAACGGAAGCGCATCGGGAGGGACCTGGCTGGCCTGCGCGGAGCAGGAGGGGGCGACGTAATTTCTGAACTCGACAGTATACGAGAGCGCAGGATGAACGGAACCCTGCCATAGGTCAGGTTTGCGGACGGTGACACCGGCGCGGGATCCGGCGCTGCCCATGGCTCCATGAAGGACGCTCCGGAAACACTGGATCACCGAATGAATCCGGTTCACAATGCATCTTCACGCAGCCTCCACGGCACCGCCCCCATGGCCACCACCGACCGCCGCCAGCGCGAGTTCGCGCAGCGCGAGGCGCTGTTCCTGGACTCCGCGCAGGCGCTGATCCAGCGCGAGGGGCTGCTCAACCTGCAGATGTCCCGGATCGCGGAGGAATGCGAGTACGCGATCGGGACGCTGTACCGGCACTTCTCGAGCAAGGAAGACCTGCTCGTCGCGCTGGCCACGCGCAACTGCCTCGACCGGGTGGAACTGTTCGAACGCGCCGCGCGCTGGGCCGGTCCCACCCGCGACCGCATCGTCGCCCTGGCCCTGGCCGACCTGATCGTGCTGCGCGAGCAGCCCGAGCATTTCCGTCTGGCCCAGTTCGTCTGGACCGACGTGGTCTGGGGCGCGGCCTCCGAGCCGGTCCGCAGCCGCGCACTGCAGGCCTGCGAGCCGCTGGCCGCGCTGATCGAGGGAATCGCCGCCGAAGCGCGCGGCGTCGGCGACCTGCCGGCGCAGCTGTCCGTGACCAACGAGGGGCTGACCATCGGCCCATGGATCCTGTGCCTGGGCATGCATACTCTGGCCCAGCAGCAGGGCCTGCTGGATCCCGCCCTCGGCGATCCCTACCGACTGCTGTTCAAGCACCTGCACTACCTGCTCAACGGCTACGGCTGGCAACCCCTGTTCGACCCGGGCGACGACGACGCACTGGACCGGTCGATCGAGCGCCTGTGCCGAGACGTATTCGACGTGCCCTGCCCCTGGCCGCCGCGCTAGCCGTTTCCCCGTTCCCATGTTCTCCACGGAAGACTCCACCATGTCCACCGCCCCCACGAAGCGCAAGCCGCGGTTCGCGCTGCGACTGATCCTGATGCTGGTCGGCACCGCCCTGGTGTTCGGCGGCGTGTTCGCCATCAAGGCTGTGATCGGTGCGCAGACCAACAAGTTCTTCGACAACATGCCGCAGCCGGCGTCGTCGGTGAGCGCGGCCGAGGCCGCCACCGAGCGCTGGAGCGACGACGGCGAGGCAGTGGGCACCTTCGTCGCGGTCAACGGCACCGACGTCACCACCGAAGCCGGCGGCGTGGTGCGCGCCATCGAGTTCGAGCCTGGCCAGCCGGTCAAGGCCGGTGCGGTGCTGGTGCGGCTGAACACCGACAATGAACTGGCCACGCTCAAGGCGCTGGAAACTTCGGCGCGCCTGGCCGACGTCCAGGCCGAGCGCTGGCAGCAGCTGGGCAAGGACCGGCTGGTCTCGCTGGACGAGGTGCAGCAGCGCGTGGCCGCGGCGGCGAGCTCGCGTGCCCAGGTCGAGGCACAGCGCGCGCTGATCGCGCAGAAGACCATCCGCGCGCCCTTCAGCGGCGAACTCGGCATCCGCCGGGTCAATCTGGGCCAGTTCGTCTCCCCCGGCGACCCGATCGTGACCCTGCAGCAGCTCGACCCGATCCACCTGGACTTCAGCCTGCCCGAGCAGCGCATGGACATGCTCAAGCCGGGCACGCCGATCCGCGCCACGGTCGACGCGCTGCCGGGCAAGGTGTTCCAAGGCGAGGTCACCGCGGTGGAGCCGCGCATCGATCCGGCCACGCGCAACTTCACCGCGCAGGCCACGCTGTCCAACCCCGACGGCGTACTGCGCCCGGGCGCCTTCGCCAGGGTCTCGTTCTCGCTGGGCGGCGAGCGCGAGGTGGTGGTGATCCCGCAGACCGCGGTCACCTTCAACCCCTACGGCAACGCGGTATTCGTGATCAGCGAGGTGCCGCGCAAGGAAGGCGAGACCGACATGCAGGGCAACGCGCTCACCGGCAACAAGTTGGTCGTCACCCAGCGCTTCATCCGCACCGGCGCCACCCGCGGCGACCTGATCGCGGTGACCGACGGGCTCAAGCCCGGCGAGCGGGTCGCCACCAGCGGCCTGCTCAAGCTGCGCAACGAGGCCGAGGTGACGATCAACAACAACATCCAGCCGCCCGCCGAAGCCGCGCCGCAGGCGCAGAACCGATAACGGCGGCAGCCCCGCGCCCCCACCCCGGCCCTCTCCCGCATGCGGGAGAGGGGGAGTCGAGCCATGAAATTCACCGACATCTTCATCAACAAGCCGGTGCTGGCGATGGTCGTCAGCCTGTTCATCCTGATTTTCGGGCTGCGCGCGTTCTCCGAACTCAACGTGCGCCAGTACCCGGAGCTGCGCAACGCGGTGGTGAACGTCAGCACGGTGTACTACGGCGCCGACGCCGACCTGATCCAGGGCTTCATCACCACGCCGCTGGAGCGCGAGATCGCCAGCGCCGAGGGCATCGACTACCTGTCCTCGACCAGTTCGGCCGGCGTGAGCACCATCCAGGCCTACATCCGCCTGGACCAGGACCCGAACGAGGCGCTCACCCAGATCGCGGCCAAGGTCAACAAGATGCGCGGCCAGCTGCCGCCGGAGTCCGAGGACCCGGTGATCGACCTGCAGCAGGGCCAGCAGATCGCGGCCATGTACGTGTCCTTCGCCAGCGAGACGCTCGACAACAACCAGATCACCGACTACCTCACCCGCGTGGTCCAGCCCAAGCTGGTGACCGTGGCCGGCGTGCAGCGCGCCGACATCCTGGGCGCGGGCACCTTCGCCATGCGCGTGTGGCTGAAACCTGATCGCATGGCCGCGCTGCAGGTCACCGCCAGCGATGTTTCCAATGCGCTGCAGTCCAACAACGTGCTCTCGGCCGTGGGCTCGACCAAGGGGCAGATGGTCGCGATCGACATGACCGCGCGCACCGACCTGCGCAGCCCGGAGGAATTCCGCCAGCTGGTGATCCGCGAGGAGGGCGGCGCGATCGTGCGCCTGGGCGACGTGGCCGACGTGGTGCTGGGGTCGGAGAACTACGGTACCTCGGTGCGGATCAACGGCGAGGCGGCCACCTTCATGGGCATCTTCGTCTCGCCCGACGCCAACTCGCTGGACGTGATCGGCGAGGTCCGCAAGCTGTGGGACGGCGAGATCGTGCCGCAGCTGCCGGAGGGCATCATCGCCACGATTCCCTACGACAGCACCGAGGCGATCCAGGACGCGATCAACGAGGTGGTGAGCACGATCGTGGAAGCGGTGATCATCGTGATCGTGGTGATCTACCTGTTCCTTGGATCGCTGCGCAGCGTGCTGATCCCGGCGGTGACGGTGCCGCTGTCCCTGGTCGGCGCGCTGTTCCTGATGCTGCTGATGGGCTTCACCATCAACCTGCTGACGCTGCTGGCGATGGTGCTGGCGATCGGCATCGTGGTGGACGACGCGATCATCGTGCTGGAGAACATCCACCGCCACATCGAGGAAGGCATGACGCCTTACGCGGCGGCGATCAAGGGCGCACGCGAGCTGGCCTGGCCGGTGGTGGCCATGACCACCACCCTGGTCGCCGTGTACCTGCCGATCGGTTTCCAGGGCGGCCTGACCGGCATCCTGTTCACCGAGTTCGCCTTCACCCTGGCGGGCAGCGTGCTGCTGTCGGGCGTGATCGCGCTGACGCTCACGCCGATGATGAGCTCCAGGATCCTCAAGCCCCACGGCGAGGGCAGCAAGGGCCGGCTGGAAGCCTGGCTGGACCGGCGCTTCGACAAGATCCAGAACGGCTACCAGCGGCGCCTGCACGGCGCGCTGGAGACCAGGTCGGTGATCGCGATCTTCGGCGGCATCGTGCTGGTCTCGTGCGTGTTCCTCTACATGACCGCGCCCAAGGAGCCGGCGCCGCTGGAGGACGAGGGCTTCATCTTCGCCATCTCGCAGGCCGACCCCACCGCAACGCTGGATTACGTGGAGAGCTATACCGAGGAAATGTCGGCCATCGCCCAGGCGATCCCCGAGGTGCAGGACTACTTCCTGTTCAACGGCGGCTTCGGCGGCAGCGGCGGTGGCGCCAGCCCGATGGCGATGGCCGGCTTCGTGCTCAAGCCCTGGGGCGAACGCGACCGTTCGACCAAGGCGGTGCTCGAGCAGGAACTGCAGCCGAAGATCGGCGAGGTCACCGGCCTGAACACCTTCGCCCTGGTCCCGCCGTCCCTGCCCAGCGCCGGCGGCGACGGCGGCGGCGAGTTCATCATCGGCGGCGTGGGCGGGCTGGCGCAGCTGAGCGAGCTGGCCGACGCGATCCTCGAGCGGGCGATGGCCAGCCGCCGCTTCATCTTCCTCGACAAGGACCTGAAGATCGACAAGCCGCGCATCGAGGTGCAGATCGACCGCGACAAGGCGGCCTCGCTCGGCATCGACATGCGCACGCTCGCGGCCGACATGGCGGCGATGCTCTCGGGCGGCTACACCAACCGCTTCGCGATGCAGAACCGCTCCTACCTGGTGATCCCGCAGGTGCAGCGCAGTGACCGGCTCAACGCCGCGGACCTGCAGAATTACTACACCCGCACCCGCGGTGGCGAACTGATCCCGCTCTCGACCCTGGTGACGCTGCGCGAGAGCGCGCAGCCGCAGTCGCTCAAGCGCTTCCAGCAGCTCAACGCGGTGTCGATCACCTTCGCCCCGCGTCCAGGCGTGAGCAAGGGCGAGGCGCTGGCGATCCTCGACCAGGCTGCGCGCGAGGTGCTGCCGCAGGGCTACACGGTCGACTACGCCGGCGAATCGCGCCAGTTCAAGCAGGAGGGCTCGGCGATGCTGCTCACCCTGGCGCTGGCGCTGGTGGTGATCTTCCTGGTGCTGTCGGCGCAGTTCGAAAGCTTCCGCGATGCGCTGATCATGCTGCTCACCGTGCCGATGGCGATCTGCGGCGCCCTGCTGGTGCTCAACGTGCTGGCCATCGCCAGCGGCATCCTGGGTTTCGCCGGCATCGAGGCCTTCCCGGGGATGAGCATCAACATCTACACCCAGGTGGGCCTGGTGACCCTGGTGGGCGTGATCTCCAAGCACGGCATCCTGATCGTGGAGTTCGCCAACAAGCTTCAGGAGCAGGGCCTGTCCAAGCGCGAGGCGATCGAGGAAGCCACCGCGATCCGCCTGCGTCCGGTGCTGATGACCACCGCCGCGCTGGTGTTCGCGATGATCCCGCTGCTGATCGCCAAGGGCCCTGGCGCCGCCTCGCGCTTCTCGATGGGCACGGTGATCGCCTCGGGCATGACCATCGGCACGCTGTTCACCCTGTTCGTGCTGCCGGCCTTCTACCTGTACCTGGCGCGCGACCACTCGCACGACCTGGAACATGAGCAGGTCGACGATGGCGAGGCTCCGGGGGAGGCGCGGCCGCAGCACGGTTGAACCGGGAGGAGGCGGCTCGCGAGCGGGCCGCCTTCTTCGTGTCGCGCGACACCGCGCCGGTCAGTCCGCAGCGATCCCGGGCAGCCGCAGCGACGCCGCCGCCTCGTCGGCGGACACGCCATGGCCGATCACCCCCAGGCAGGGCGCCGGCAGGGCGGCCCCGAGCAGGCCCAGGTAGTCATCGACGCGGTCGAAGTCCGGATCGACGCGATTGCCGATCCAGCCGACCAGCCGGCAGCCGTCTTCCTGGATCGCGCGCGCGCTCAGCCGCGCGTGGCTCAGGCAGCCCAGGCGCAGCCCCACCACCAGGAGCACCTGCCCTCCGACGGCATGGGCCATCGCCGCCTGTTCCAGGCCGTCGCCCATCGGCGCCCGCCAGCCGCCGGCGCCCTCCCCCCCCACCGCATCGGCGCTGGCGGCCCGCCGCGCGAACGC